>NZ_CP031230.1:2402500-2555000 GCF_003351785.1 Sporosarcina sp. PTS2304 | reverse complement strand
GGAAGAAGAGGCTGTGATGCGCCGAGGACGCAATGCGAAAGCAGGCTCTGTTCCTAAAAATACGGACGTTACTACTTATAATTACAGTTCGGCATTTGAAGCGGTACTCGGATATGTATATCTTTTAAACCGTCAAGATCGTCTAACTGAACTGATAGCTAAAGCCATTCGGTACGTAGAAAATCCAGAGGAGGAAATGGTATGACAGAGCTAGAAGTGGAACTGATCGGCGGAAGAAACCCAGTGGTAGAAGCTTTGCGGTCGGGACGGCAACTTAATAAAATTTGGGTAGCGGAAGGTGTAAATAAGAAGAGCATCGGAGAAATCATGAAGCTTGCGAAAGAAGCGGGAGTGGTAGTTCAGACATCGCCTAAGCAGAAACTTGATGGTATGACGGATATTAGTCATCAAGGAATCGTTGCGTCGGTGGCGGCGTATGATTATGCGGAGTTAGATGACTTATTCTTAGTGGCGAAAAGTAGAAAGCAAGACCCTTTCTTTCTAATCTTGGATGAACTAGAAGACCCCCACAACTTAGGTTCTATTTTGCGTACCGCAGACGCTTCAGGCGTCCACGGAATTATCATTCCAAAAAGAAGAGCTGTCGGGCTTACGGGAATTGTTGCGAAAGCTTCGACAGGTGCGATCGAACATATTCCTGTCGTCAGAGTAAATAATTTGGCGCAAACTATAGAAGAATTAAAAAAGCGAGGCGTGTGGATTGCGGGAACAGACGCATCTAATTCAACCGATTATCGTCATATGGAGGCGACTTTGCCGTTAGCGGTAATTATCGGTAGTGAAGGTAAAGGGATGTCCAGAATTTTACGTGAAAAATGTGATTTCCTTTATAGTTTACCGATGGTAGGACATGTCACTTCTCTAAATGCCTCTGTGGCGGCAGCGTTGCTAATGTATGAAGTTTTACGAAAGCGTCAATCTTCTCAGGCGACATCATGAAAAAAGACGTTTTGCTCGTTGATGGATACAATATCATCGGAGCATGGCCGGAATTACAAAAATTAAAAAAGCGAGATTTCGCACAAGCGCGCGATCTTCTAATAGAACAAATGGCAGAATTCCAAGCGCATAAAGGATGGCGTGTCATTGTAGTGTTTGATGCACATTTAGTCCCGGGGATTGAAAAGCGTAAAAGACAATATCGTGTGGAAGTAGTGTTTACTAGAGAGAATGAAACGGCAGATGAGCGGATTGAAAAACTGGTCTCAGAATTATCAGGGCGTTTAATACAAATACACGTTGCGACGTCAGACCTTGTAGAGCAATGGGTTGTGTTTGCGCAGGGAGCATTAAGGATATCGGCTCGGGAGCTGGAAATTGCGATGAAAGAAGTCAATCGATTGATTGCCCAAAAGGTAAAAGATTCTAGCGAACGGCGTCCTTTTTCAAAGATTCCGCTGTCAGATGAAGTGGCAGAAGCTTTTGAAAAAATGAGACGCGGTGAATAATGAGCAGTTGACGTGAAAAACTTCCACGTCTATACTGACTTCATAAAACCAATAGAACTCTGGGGTGGAGAGGTTGGTGCGAAATATGGGAAATGACGAGTATAAAAATGTTTTTTCTGCACTTTCAGATGAAGAGATGATTGAACTGATACATGTGGGAAACTCAAATGCGCTTGATTTTTTGATCACGAAATTTCAACCGATCGTTCGGATGAAAGCTAGAACATATTTCATTATCGGTGGAGACAAAGAAGATATTGTGCAAGAAGGAATGATAGGACTTTACAAAGCCATCAGAGATTTTCGGCCCGATCGTCTAAGTTCATTTAAAGTGTTTGCGGAACTATGTATTACTAGACAGATTATAACAGCCATTAAAACAGCTACACGACAAAAACATATTCCGTTAAACACGTCTATTTCGTTAGACAAGCCTATTTATGACGAAGAACAAGAAAGAACATTACTAGATATCATCGCTGGTTCGACACTTGATGATCCTGAAGATCTGATGATTCATAAAGAGAGTTTTTCTTTCATGGAAGAAGAAATGGGCAAAGTATTGAGTGCGTTAGAAAAAGAAGTATTGACACTTTATTTAGAAGGGCAATCCTACCGGGAAATATCAGAAGTTCTAAATCGTCAAGTGAAATCAATTGATAATGCGCTACAGCGTATTAAACGGAAGTTGGAACATTCCATGGCGATGGATTTAGTGCGTTAACTGTGTGGAAAGTGAATTGACATGTTGTGTGTTAGGTGGTACTCTTTAGCAAGACAATTGTCTCGAATAGGTGATTTTACGTGGTAAAAAAAATAATTATATGCTGTGAAAAATGTGGTTCGCGAAACTATACTTTGCCGGCTAGCAATCAAGCACGCGAAGGAAGACTTGAGTTGAAAAAGTTTTGCAGTCATTGCAACACGCACACGTTGCATAAGCAAACCATTTGACCAGTTACATAGAGTTCCAGTATGAACGCTATGTCATTCGGAAGGGTTGGAGAAGAATGAGTAAGATCAGCGATTTTTTGAAGAAAGTTATTTCTGAAATGCGAAAGGTCAGTTGGCCGAAGCGTAAAGAATTGACGAAGTATACAGTAGTAGTTATTTCAACTGTCATTTTTATGGCTGTTTATTTTGGACTAGTAGACATGGGTATTTCAAGTGTTATGAAATGGTATACTGGCCTGTAATGATGAAAGTATGAATAGCTTGAGAATATCCCGTTTTGATGAATAAACGGGTTTTTTCAGTTTTAATAAAAGGAGGGACGGACGCACAGTCCTCATGATGATGGAAATGGATAAAAATTGGTATGTGGTTCATACGTACTCGGGATATGAGAACAAAGTAAAAGCGAACTTAGAGAAGCGTGTCGAAACAATGGGCATGTCAGATAAAATTTTCCGTGTTGTCATTCCGGAAGAAGAAGAAACGGATATTAAAGATGGTAAGAAGAAAACTGTTATGCGTAAGACGTTCCCTGGTTATGTGCTAGTAGAACTAATCATGACAGACGACTCTTGGTATGTCGTTCGAAATACACCAGGTGTTACAGGGTTTATCGGTTCTTCAGGTGGTGGAGCAAAACCTACTCCGTTATTGCCGGAAGAAGTGGAATTCATTCTGAAGCAAATGGGTATGAAGGAACAGCGAGTGGATATTGATTTCGCAGTAGGGGAAAGCGTCACTGTATTAGAGGGGCCGTTCGCGCACTTTGAAGGTAAAGTGGAAGAAATTGAGTTGGATAAAGGTAAAGTGATTGTTACGGTTGATATGTTCGGCCGCGAAACAAAAATGGAGCTATCATTTGAACAAGTTGAAAAAATGGAATGATGGAGTAATGGATTAATTTTCTCTTGCAAAAAATATGTAATGGTGGTATCATTTCAAAGGTCAGACTTAGTCTGAACGGATTAACCAATTCTACCGACATTGTCGGCAGGCACATATTTGAGTGGGAGGGGCAACCCAATTACCACATCACGGACTTAAGGAGGTGTGTCTCGTGGCTAAAAAAGTTACTAAAGTAGTGAAATTACAAATTCCAGCTGGTAAAGCAAACCCAGCACCACCAGTAGGGCCGGCATTAGGTCAAGCAGGTGTTAACATTATGGGATTCTGTAAAGAATTTAACGCTCGTACAGCAGATCAAGCAGGTCTTATTATTCCTGTTGAAATCTCTGTGTTCGAGGACCGTTCATTTACATTCATCACAAAAACTCCGCCGGCAGCAGTATTGCTAAAGGTTGCAGCAAACGTTCAAAAGGGTTCAGGTGAGCCTAATAAAAGCAAAGTTGCTACAGTTAAGCGTGATAAAGTTAGAGAAATCGCAGAACAAAAGATGCCAGACTTAAACGCGGCGTCAGTTGAAGCGGCGATGGCAATGGTCGAAGGTACTGCTCGCAGTATGGGAATCAAAATCGAAGACTAATTGATGTCTTCTTAATAAAGCAATGGTTTGAAGGTGGAGGCTGCGGTCGAGTTAGATGCGCAGCCTTCATTAAGTGGGAGGTTTAATCCGTTAAAACCACAAATGAGGAGGAAGAATCTGATGGCTAAAAGAGGTAAAAAGTTTGCAGAAGCGGTAAAGCTTGTTGATCGTACAGCTACGTACTCTGCAAAAGAAGCAATTGAACTTGCTAAAAAAACAAGCACGACAAACTTTGACGCAACAGTTGAAGTAGCTTTCCGTCTTGGTATTGATACACGTAAAAATGATCAGCAAATTCGTGGAGCGGTTGTACTTCCGAACGGTACTGGTAAAACTCAACGCGTATTAGTATTCGCTAAAGGTGAAAAGTTGAAAGAAGCTGAAGCTGCAGGAGCAGACTACGCTGGCGATGCAGAATACATTGCTAAAATCCAACAAGGCTGGTTCGATTTTGACGTAATCGTTGCTACACCTGACATGATGGGCGAAGTTGGTAAGATTGGTCGCGTATTAGGGCCAAAAGGTCTTATGCCTAACCCGAAAACAGGAACAGTGACATTTGATGTTACAAAAGCTGTTGAAGAAATCAAAGCAGGTAAAGTTGAATACCGTGCGGACAAAGCTGGAATTATCCACGCTCCTATCGGGAAAGCATCTTTCGATAACGAGAAGTTAGAAGAAAACTTCTTGACTATCTTTGAAACTATTCAAAAAGCTAAACCAGCTGCATCAAAAGGAACATTCATGAAATCAGTAAACGTTACAACTACAATGGGTCCTGCTATTAAGGTAGATCCGTCAAGTGTAACTATAAAATAAATATTGACAAGCAAAATGTGATCTGTTAAGATTACGCTTGTTATGATGATAACCATTTGTACCGAAGACAGCAGGTGTGGCTTGCCACTTAATGCTCCTGCCGAGGACAAGACGCTCTTTTTTTAAAAGATGACGACTTTTCTGCCCTCATGTCTACGACATTGAGGGCTTTTTATATCGGTATAAGTGACCCTAATTTTCAGGAGGTGTCAACATGAGCAAAATTTTAGAAGCTAAACAAGCAGTTGTATCAGAAATCGCTGACAAGTTGAAAGAATCAGTTTCTGTAGTTGTTGTGGATTACCGTGGTCTTACGGTTGCACAAGTTACAGAATTACGTAAACAACTTCGTGATGCGGGCGTTGAGTTCAAAGTTTATAAAAACTCTATGACTCGTCGTGCAGCTGAAGCGGCAGGATTAGAAGGTTTGAATGAGAACCTTACAGGTCCAAACGCTATTGCCTTCTCAACAGAAGACGTAGTAGCACCGGCGAAAATCTTGAATGATTTCGCTAAAAAGAATGAAAAGCTTGAAATTAAAGCGGGTGTGATTGAAGGAAACGTCGCATCAGCGGAAGATGTAAAAGCATTGGCTACTCTACCATCACGCGATGGTCTACTATCTATGCTACTCAGCGTACTTCAAGCACCAGTACGAAACTTTGCACTTGCTACAAAAGCAGTTGCGGAACAAAAAGAAGAACAAGGCGCATAATCTTGCATCTTAAACGAAATCAGCACATACGAGCTGGTTAATACAACTTTCCAGGAGGAACTTAAAATGACTAATGAACAAATCTTAGACGCAATCAAAGAAATGACAGTTCTTGAACTAAACGATCTAGTAAAAGCAATCGAAGAAGAATTTGGCGTAACAGCGGCAGCACCAGTTGCAGTAGCTGGCGGCGCGGGTGCTGGAGAAGCAGCTGAAGAGCAATCTGAATTCGACGTAATCCTTGCATCTGCAGGTGCTGAAAAGATTAAAGTAATCAAAGCTGTTCGTGAAATCACTGGCCTTGGCTTGAAAGAAGCTAAAGCTCTTGTAGACGAAGCTCCTAAAGCTGTTAAAGAAGGCGTAGCTAAAGAAGAAGCTGAAGAACTAAAAGCTAAACTTGAAGAAGTTGGCGCGTCTGTAGAAGTTAAGTAATTTCTACTTCCCTGAGAAAAGCCCGTCTATTTGACGGGCTTTTTTCTTCATATACAGTTATTTGTGGCTACCCTAAGCAGGAGGTATATATATGGGAGAACATTATTACTCGAAAAATCCTCAAGTTTCTAGTGCACCGAAGCAATGGAAAACGGAAATTCGTAATAAGGTCTTTGCGTTTACTACGGATGCTGGCGTGTTTAGTAAAAGTGGGCTGGATGAAGGATCAAAATTATTAGCCGAAACGTTTAAAGAACCTGCTGTTGGGGGAGACTTGTTAGAAATTGGTTGCGGTTATGGGCCGATTGCGTTGTCTGTCGCCTCTGATTTTCCTGACCGTACAGTTCATATGGTAGATGTTAATGAACGTGCGCTGTCTCTCTCTAAAATGAATGCTCAAAACAATCAACTTCAAAATGTTATGATTTATGAAAGTAATGGTGTTGAACAGGTGCAACAGTCGGAATTTGCAGCGATCTTAACAAATCCGCCCATTAGAGCAGGTAAGCAAACAGTGTTTTCTTTCTATAAAGGAGCATACGAAAAATTAGCTTCAGGTGGAGAGTTATGGGTAGTTATTCAAAAGAAACAAGGTGCGCCTTCTACTATTGCGTATTTGAAAGAGTTGTTTGGTAATGTAGAGACGGCCGCTAAGAGGAAAGGGTATTTTATTCTGGTGGCAAAAAAAGATTGACAGTATGCGAAGGTTGTAGTAGCATTATTAAATGCATAAATAATTATATTGCAGCTGTATGCCCTTTTGCGTGATTTATAAGAGAGAAAGGCATACTGATGTTTGGATAAAGATTGTGAAATCGAAAATGAGCTCTTGTCGGAACTCGTTTTCTTTTTGTTTTTTCGAAGTCACGGCTGAATTTCTGATTTTGCAAAAACTAATATTGTCTTAATGAGGGGTGAATGAGTTGACAGGTCATTTAGTTCAGTATGGTCAACATCGTCAGCGTAGAAGTTTCGCGCGAATCAACGAAGTGCTCGATCTGCCAAATTTGATTGAAATTCAAACGGCATCGTATGAGTGGTTCTTAGAAGAAGGGTTACGTGAAATGTTTAAGGATATTTCTCCTATCCAAGATTTCACCGGGAACCTATCCTTGGAATTTATCGATTACAAACTGGGTGAGCCAAAGTATCCAGTGGACGAATCAAAAGAGCGCGATGTGACATACGCAGCACCACTTCGTGTAAAAGTACGTCTTCATAACAAAGAAACAGGCGATGTAAAAGAACAAGAAGTTTTCATGGGAGATTTCCCGCTTATGACTGAAAACGGAACATTCGTAATTAATGGAGCGGAACGTGTTATCGTTTCTCAGCTCGTTCGTTCGCCAAGTGTCTATTACAACGATAAGACGGATAAAAACGGTAAACGTGGTTTTGGTGCTACTGTTATTCCGAACCGTGGTGCATGGCTTGAGTATGAAACAGATGCTAAAGATGTTGTACACGTCCGCATTGATAGAACACGTAAACTACCGATCACTGTGTTGCTGCGCGCATTAGGTTTCTCAACGGATCAAGAAATCATTGATCTGATTGGTGATAATGAGTATTTACGTAATTCACTAGAGAAAGATAATACGGAAACTTCGGAAAAGGCGATGCTTGAGATCTATGAGCGACTGCGTCCGGGTGAACCACCAACGCTGGATAGCGCAAGAAGCTTATTATACTCTCGTTTCTTCGATCCAAAGCGCTATGATTTGGCGAATGTTGGACGCTACAAAATGAATAAGAAGCTTCATCTGCAAAACCGCTTATTTAACCAAACGGCTGCAGAGACATTAGTGGATCCGGAGACTGGTGAAATTCTAGTGGAAAAAGATCAGTTGATCGATCGACGTACATTGGATAAATTATTACCATTCTTATCTAAGGGCATCAATACAGAGTCGATTGAACACGTTGGAGCTGTTTTAGAAGAACCAATGACAATTCAAACGTTGAAGATTTATGCACCGAAAAGTGAAGAGAAACAAGTACTCAATGTTATTTCAAATGCTGAAGTAGACGAGTCTGTTAAACATATTACCCCATCAGATATTGTAGCTTCCATCAGTTATTTCTTTAACCTATTACATGGTGTAGGAAATACAGATGATATTGACCACTTGGGTAATCGTCGTTTGCGTTCTGTAGGAGAATTGCTTCAGAACCAATTCCGTATCGGGCTTTCCCGTATGGAGCGAGTGGTAAAAGAAAGAATGTCCATCAATGATACACAATCGATCGTTCCTCAACAATTGATCAACATACGTCCGGTTATTGCATCTATTAAAGAGTTCTTCGGAAGTTCGCAACTTTCCCAGTTTATGGATCAAACTAACCCGCTTGCTGAATTGACGCACAAGCGCCGTCTATCTGCATTAGGGCCGGGTGGTTTGACACGTGAACGTGCAGGAATGGAAGTTCGTGACGTTCACTACTCTCACTATGGGCGTATGTGTCCGATTGAAACGCCAGAGGGACCAAACATTGGATTGATTAACTCGCTATCAACATTTGCGAAGGTGAATCGTTTTGGTTTCATTGAGACGCCTTATCGTAAGGTAGATCCTGAAACAGGTCGTGTAACGGCGCAAATTGATTATCTGACTGCAGATATTGAAGATAACTATGTAGTAGCACAAGCAAACGCACCACTTGAAGAAGATGGCGCATTTACAAATGAAGATGTTGTAGGTCGTTTCCAGGGTGATAACACTGTATTCCGCCGCGATCAAATCGACTATATGGATGTTTCACCTAAACAAGTTGTGTCTGCTGCAACTGCATGTATTCCATTCTTGGAAAACGATGACTCCAATCGTGCCTTAATGGGTGCGAACATGCAACGACAAGCAGTACCTTTGTTGAATCCTGAAGCACCGTTCGTCGGGACGGGTATGGAACATATTTCAGCGAGAGATTCTGGTGCGGCTGTTGTTTCTAAACACTACGGAATTGTAGAGCATGTAGAAGCGAAAGAAGTTCGTGTTCGACGCATTGAAGAAGTAGATGGTAAAGAGGTAAAGGGCGACCTAGCAATTTATCGTTTATCTAAATTCATCCGTTCCAACCAAGGAACTTGTTATAACCAACGTCCGATTGTCAGAGTGGGCGATCGTGTAAAACCGCTTGATATTCTTGCGGATGGCCCATCTATGGAACAAGGAGAACTTGCGCTTGGGCGTAATGTTCTAACTGCGTTTATGACGTGGGATGGTTACAACTATGAGGATGCTATCATCATGAGTGAACGTTTAGTAAAAGATGACGTATTTACATCTGTTCACATTGAAGAGTATGAGTCGGAAGCGCGGGATACGAAGCTTGGGCCTGAAGAGATCACTCGTGACATTCCGAACGTCGGAGAAGATGCTTTACGCAACTTAGATGACCGAGGAATTATACGTATAGGTGCAGAAGTTCGCGACGGTGACATTCTAGTCGGTAAAGTCACACCAAAGGGCGTTACGGAGTTAACTGCTGAAGAGCGTCTATTGCATGCGATCTTCGGTGAGAAAGCACGAGAAGTCCGTGATACGTCACTACGTGTACCGCACGGCGCAGGTGGAATTGTCTTAGACGTTAAAGTGTTCAACCGTGAAGATGGCGATGAGCTGTCCCCGGGAGTTAACCAATTGGTTCGTGTATACATCGTACAGAAACGTAAAATTTCTGTGGGAGATAAAATGGCCGGGCGTCACGGTAACAAAGGGGTAATTTCCCGGATCTTGCCTGAGTCTGAAATGCCGTATCTACCAGATGGTACACCGATTGACGTCATGTTAAACCCACTTGGTGTTCCGTCGCGTATGAATATCGGGCAAGTTCTTGAGATGCACCTAGGTATGGCTGCACGCAGTTTAGGTATCCACACAGCTTCTCCTGTATTTGATGGAGCAAACGAGGAAGATGTTTGGTCTACAATGGAAGAAGCGGGTATGAACCGAGACGGTAAAACTATGCTGTATGATGGTCGTTCAGGTGAACCGTTCGATAACCGCGTATCCGTAGGTGTCATGTACTTGATTAAACTTGCGCACATGGTAGACGATAAGTTGCACGCACGCTCTACTGGACCATATTCTTTAGTCACGCAACAGCCACTGGGAGGTAAAGCGCAGTTCGGTGGACAGCGTTTCGGTGAGATGGAAGTATGGGCACTAGAAGCATATGGGGCGGCTTATACACTACAAGAAATTTTGACAGTCAAATCAGATGATGTGGTAGGGCGTGTGAAAACATACGAAGCTATCGTGAAAGGTGACAGTGTTCCACAACCAGGCGTACCAGAATCATTCAAAGTACTAATCAAAGAACTACAGAGTCTAGGATTAGACGTCAAAATGCTGACGGAAGACTTTGAAGAAATCGAACTACGTGATCTGGATGACGAAGAAGATTTACAACCTACTGACGCATTGAATTTGATGAAAGAAGATCAACCAATCAGCTAAAACTGCAAGATTGATCTGAAACTAACACAAATAAATGAACTACAACCAAATAGAAGAGGGCTTCGAGCACCCTCTTCTATTCTGTTCAGTTGAACAAGTACGTTTGACTGAATGTGATATTAAAAGTAAAGTTGCCTGACAAGCCATTGTGGCGATTAGACTAAAGGGAGGTAGGCTCCTTGATAGATGTTAATAATTTTGAGTATATGAAAATTGGCCTAGCTTCACCAGACAAGATTCGTTCTTGGTCCTATGGAGAAGTGAAGAAACCTGAAACTATAAACTACCGTACATTGAAACCGGAGAAGGACGGATTGTTCTGTGAAAGAATTTTCGGACCGACAAAGGACTGGGAATGTCACTGTGGGAAGTATAAACGGGTTCGTTATAAAGGCGTCGTCTGTGATCGCTGTGGCGTAGAAGTAACACGTCAAAAAGTGCGTCGTGAACGAATGGGGCATATTGAACTTGCAGCGCCAGTTACGCACATATGGTATTTCAAAGGAATTCCGAGCCGTATGGGATTAATTTTGGATATGACACCGCGTGCATTGGAAGAAATTATTTATTTCGCATCTTACGTAGTGGTTGAGCCGGCAGATACGCCGCTTGAACGAAAACAATTGCTTTCTGAAAAGGAATATAGACTGTATCGTGAAAAGTACGGTTCGAAATTCCAAGCGGCTATGGGAGCAGAGGCTATTGAGCAACTTTTACGCGCGATCGACCTAGATAAAGAGACAGACTCATTAAAAGAAGAATTGAAAACAGTTCAAGGTCAACGCCGTACACGTGCAATTAGACGTTTGGAAGTTGTGGAATCATTCAGAAACTCTGGTAATCGTCCGGAGTGGATGGTGTTGGAAGTTCTTCCGGTCATTCCGCCTGAACTGCGTCCGATGGTACAGTTGGATGGTGGACGTTTCGCTACTTCTGACTTAAATGATTTGTATCGTCGGGTCATTAACCGGAATAACCGTCTAAAGAGACTTTTAGATTTAGGGGCACCTGGTATTATCGTACAAAACGAGAAGCGTATGTTACAAGAAGCAGTAGATGCACTTGTAGATAATGGTCGTCGTGGAAGACCTGTAACGGGTCCTGGTAATCGTCCGTTGAAATCACTTTCTCATATGTTAAAAGGAAAGCAAGGACGTTTCCGTCAGAACTTATTAGGAAAACGTGTAGATTATTCTGGTCGTTCAGTAATCGTAGTAGGTCCGAATCTTAAAATGTATCAGTGTGGTCTGCCGAAAGAGATGGCTATCGAGTTATTCAAGCCGTTTGTTATGAAAGAATTGGTAGAACGTAATTTAGCACATAACATTAAAAGTGCGAAACGTAAAATTGAACGTTTGCATTCTGAAGTTTGGGATGTACTAGAAGACGTGATCAAGGAGCATCCGGTACTGCTTAACCGAGCACCGACACTTCACCGTCTAGGAATCCAGGCGTTTGAACCTATGCTTGTAGAAGGTCGCGCAATCACATTGCACCCACTTGTTTGTACAGCTTATAACGCTGACTTTGACGGTGACCAAATGGCGGTTCACGTACCACTTTCTGCTGAAGCGCAAGCAGAGGCACGTTTATTGATGCTCGCAGCACAAAACATTTTGAATCCGAAAGACGGTAAACCAGTTGTAACTCCTTCACAGGATATGGTTCTCGGAAATTATTATTTAACTGTAGAGCGTAAAGACGCAGCAGGAGAAGGTTCAGTGTTCAGTGACCCGAATGAGGCGTTAATTGCTTATCAAACCGGTCATGTTCACTTGCACTCTCGTATTGCGATTCAAGCAGGTAGTATTAATAATCCGACGTTTACAGAAGAACAGAACAGACAACTATTACTTACTACAGTAGGTAAAGTGATCTTCAATGAAATATTGCCAGAATCGTTCCCGTACATTAACGAACCGACACTAAATAACTTACAGGTTGAAACACCTGCCAAGTACTTTGTTGACGGAACAGTAAATGTTAAAGAACATTTAAAAGAAGCAGAGTTGATCACACCGTTTAAAAAGACGATCCTTGGAGAAATCATTGCGGAAATCTTCAAACGTTTCCATATTACTGAAACATCGAAAATGTTGGATCGCATGAAAAATCTAGGATTTAAATATTCGACACGCGCAGGTATCACAATTGGGATTTCTGACATTGTAGTTTTGCCGAACAAAGCAGATATTCTTAATGAGGCTCAGGAAAAAGTGGATAAGGTTACTCAGCAATTCCGACGTGGTTTAATTACTGAAGAAGAACGCTATGACCGTGTTATTTCTTACTGGAGTACGGCAAAAGATGTCATCCAGAACAAATTGATGGACTCACTAGATAATGAAAACCCTATTTATATGATGAGTGACTCCGGAGCACGTGGTAACGCATCTAACTTTACACAACTCGCAGGTATGCGGGGACTGATGGCCAACCCGGCTGGGCGAATCATCGAACTTCCGATTAAATCTTCATTCCGTGAAGGTCTAACGGTACTCGAATACTTTATCTCTACACACGGTGCGCGTAAGGGTCTAGCCGATACGGCACTGAAAACAGCTGACTCAGGATACTTAACACGTCGCCTCGTAGACGTAGCACAAGATGTTATCGTACGCGAAGACGATTGTGGAACGGATCGTGGTCTAGAAATTGCCGCTCTGACAGAAGGCAATGAAATGATTGAATCATTGCAAGAGCGTATTGAAGGTCGGCATACGAAGAAGACGATTAAACACCCTGAAACAGGCGAACTAATTCTTGAAAAGAATGGTTTGATCACTGCGGATGTAGCGAATGCTATTATTGCGGCAGGTTTCGAAAAAGTAACAATTCGTTCTGCTTTCACTTGTAATACAAAGCACGGTGTATGTAAAAAATGTTACGGTATCAACTTAGCCACAGGAGAAGCGGTAGAAGTAGGGGAAGCGGTAGGAATTATCGCAGCTCAATCTATTGGTGAGCCTGGTACGCAACTTACCATGCGTACATTCCACACAGGTGGAGTTGCGGGAGATGATATTACACAGGGTCTTCCACGTATTCAAGAAATTTTCGAGTCCCGTAATCCGAAAGGGCAGGCGGTAATTTCTGAAATCTCAGGAACAGTCGTTGACATCGACGAAATCCGGGAAGGTCAAAAAGAAATTACAATTGAAGGAGAAGTAGAGACACGCAAGTATTTGGCTCCGTACAATGGTCGCTTGAAAGTTGAAGAAGGCGATGTAATTGAGCGCGGACAGACACTAACGGAAGGTTCTATTGACCCGAAAGAATTGATCATCGTTAAAGATGTGGCTACTGTACAAGAATATCTCTTAAAAGAAGTGCAAAAAGTATATCGTATGCAAGGTGTTGAGATCGGGGATAAGCACGTTGAAGTAATGGTTCGCCAAATGCTTCGTAAAGTGCGTGTGATCGAAGCGGGAGATACAGAACTCCTTCCTGGTTCATTGCTTGATATCCACCAATTCTCTGAAGCGAATAATAAAGTGTTGTTAGCAGGGAAAGCGCCGGCAACTTCACGTCCAGTGATTCTCGGTATTACGAAAGCATCTCTTGAGACAGAATCATTCTTATCAGCAGCATCCTTCCAAGAAACGACAAGAGTACTTACAGATGCAGCGATCAAAGGTAAAACTGATGAATTGCTTGGTTTGAAGGAAAATGTCATTATTGGTAAGTTAGTGCCTGCAGGTACAGGAATGCAAAGGTACCGTCAGATTAAAATGCAGCACGAGCAAGAAGAAGAAACCATTACAGTAGATTAAAAATAAACGGGACATCGTTCCCGTTTATTTAATTAAAACCGTTGACAAGAGTTTCTATAGGTGATAATATACAAAAGGTTGATAGTTGTTGGCCGATACTTTTATTTCAATTCCGTTGAATAAGTGATTGGCGAGAAGCAATCATCATTATAAAATAACAGTAAACAAAGATCTCTGGAATTACTGACACCCGTTTTTGTGTGTGCACGCACAAGAACTTTGTTTTTACCCAAAAATGAACCACCTGGGTGTGTGGTATTACAAAAAGTTTGGAAGGAGGAACAACCTGATGCCTACAATTAACCAATTAGTCCGTAAGCCTCGTAAATCTAAGTCGGAGAATTCTAAATCACCGGCTCTAGGAAAAAGCTATAACAGCTTTAAAAAGTCAATGACAAACGTGAACTCACCACAAAAAAGAGGTGTTTGTACACGTGTTGGTACTATGACTCCTAAAAAACCGAACTCGGCGCTTCGTAAGTATGCTCGTGTTCGTTTAACAAATACATTGGAAGTTAACGCTTATATCCCAGGTGAAGGCCATAACTTGCAAGAGCACAGTGTGGTACTAATTCGCGGAGGACGCGTAAAAGACTTACCGGGTGTTCGTTACCATATCGTACGTGGAGCACTTGATACAGCTGGAGTTACTGGCCGTATGCAAAGCCGTTCACAATATGGAGCTAAAAAGCCCAAAGTTAAGAAGTAATATAAACTAATGATATCGAAAGGAGGAACTAATTATGCCTCGTAAAGGTCCAGTTGCAAAACGCGATGTACTACCTGATCCGATTTATAATTCCAAGCTAGTAAGCCGCCTTATCAATAAAATGATGGTAGACGGTAAGAAAGGTACTTCACAAAAGATTCTTTATGGAGCGTTCGAAATTGTTAAAGAACGTTCTGGACAAGAGCCGATTGAAGTATTCGAAGCAGCTTTAAATAATGTAATGCCAGTTCTTGAAGTGCGTGCTCGCCGAGTAGGTGGAGCGAACTATCAAGTACCAGTTGAAGTTCGCCCGGAGCGTCGTACAACTTTAGGTCTTCGTTACCTTGTTAACTACTCACGTACACGTGGGGAGAAGACAATGGAAGAACGCCTAGCAAACGAAATTCTTGACGCATCAAACAACACAGGTGCTTCTGTTAAACGCCGTGAAGAAATGCACAAGATGGCGGAAGCTAACAGAGCATTCGCTCACTATCGTTGGTAACACCGGATAAACTATAGCAGTAATCCGAAAACGGAAGGAGATTACAAAATGGGTAGAGAGTTCTCCTTAGAGAATACTCGTAACATTGGTATCATGGCTCACATTGACGCTGGTAAAACAACGACAACAGAGCGGATTCTTTTTTACACAGGTAAAATCCACAAAATTGGTGAAACGCACGAAGGTGCTTCACAAATGGACTGGATGGAGCAAGAGCAAGAACGTGGAATCACGATCACTTCAGCTGCAACGACTGCAGCATGGAAAGGTCACCGCGTAAACATTATCGATACTCCAGGACACGTAGACTTCACTGTTGAAGTTGAACGTTCTTTGCGCGTACTAGATGGAGCGGTTACTGTACTAGATGCACAATCTGGTGTAGAACCACAAACGGAAACAGTTTGGCGTCAAGCGACAAACTATAAAGTTCCACGTCTAGTATTCGTTAATAAAATGGATAAAACTGGTGCGGACTTCCTTTACTCTGTAGGCACACTGCGTGAACGTCTGCAAGCAAATGCTCATCCAATCCAATTGCCAATCGGTGCGGAAGATAGCTTCTCTGGAATTATCGACTTAATCGAAATGAAAGCTACTTTGTATCCTAATGATCTAGGTACAGATGTTACAGTTGAGGATATCCCGGCTGAACATTTGGAACTTGCGAATGAATATCGTGAAAAGCTAATTGAAGCGATTGTTGATTTCGACGAAGATCTAATGGAAAAGTATCTTGGTGGCGAAGAACTTTCAATTGAAGAAATCAAAACAGCAATTCGTAAAGCAACACTAGCGGTTGAATTCTACCCTGTAGTTTGCGGAACTGCTTTCAAAAACAAAGGAGTACAATTAGTGTTGGACGCAGTCGTAGACTACCTACCATCACCACTTGATATTCCTCCAATGGTTGGTGTGAATCCTGACACTGAGCAAGAAGAAGAACGTCATTCTAGCGATGAAGAGCCATTCTCGGCACTTGCATTTAAAGTAATGACGGATCCTTATGTAGGGAAACTTACATTCTTCCGTATCTATTCAGGTGTTCTACAAGCCGGATCTTATGTTGTAAACTCTACTAAAGGTAAGCGTGAGCGTGTGGGTCGTATCCTACAAATGCATGCTAACAGCCGTGAAGAGATTTCTGAAGTACACGCGGGTGAAATTGCTGCTGCTGTAGGTTTGAAAGATACAACAACAGGTGACACACTATGTGATGAGAAAGCATTGATCATCCTTGAGTCAATGGAATTCCCTGAACCTGTTATCTCTGTAGCTATTGAGCCGAAAACAAAAGCAGACCAAGATAAAATGGGTCAAGCTCTTGGTAAGTTACAAGAAGAAGATCCAACATTCCGTGCACATACAGATCAAGAAACAGGCGAAGTAATCATCGCAGGTATGGGTGAACTTCACTTGGACATCATTGTTGACCGTCTACGACGTGAATTCAAGGTTGACGCTAATGTGGGTGCACCACAAGTTTCTTACCGTGAAACATTCCGTCAAACAGCTGAAGTCGAAGGGAAATTTGTTCGTCAGTCAGGTGGACGTGGACAGTTTGGTCACGTATGGATCGAATTTGGTCCAAACGAAGAAGGAAAAGGTTTCGAATTCTTGAACAATATTGTTGGTGGTTCTGTTCCACGTGAATACATCCCAGCAGTTGAAGCAGGTCTTCGTGATTCATTAGATAACGGTCCTTTAGCTGGATATCCATTAATCGATGTAAAAGCACGTCTATACGACGGTTCTTACCACGATGTGGACTCTAACGAAATGGCGTTTAAAGTTGCTGCATCTATGGCTTTGAAAAATGCTGCATCTAAATGTTCACCAGTACTTCTTGAACCAACAATGAGAGTAGAAGTTATCATTCCGGAAGAATACATGGGCGATATCATGGGTGATATTACATCACGCCGTGGCCGTGTAGAAGGTATGGAAGCTCGTGGAAATGCACAAGTAGTTCGCGCAATGGTGCCACTTGCTGAAATGTTCGGTTATGCAACAGCTCTACGTTCAAACACACAAGGCCGCGGAGTATTCTCTATGGTGTTCGATCACTATGAAGAAGTTCCAAAGTCAGTTGCTGAAGATGTAATCAAGAAAAACAAAGGTGAATAATACAGTTCATCCTTGTTTCCTGTAATGAATACTTGTAAGATATGGGTAGTCGGAGGTACGCTTTCGACTACTATACTATAAAAACTATACTTTTTTAAATTAAGGGAGGATCTCTAAAATGGGTAAAGAAAAATTCGACCGCTCCAAGGAGCACGCAAACGTAGGAACAATTGGTCACGTTGACCATGGTAAAACAACTTTGACTGCTGCAATCGCAACAGTTCTATCTAAAGCAATGGGTGGAGAAGCGAAATCATACGCTGACGTTGATAACGCACCTGAAGAAAAAGAGCGTGGAATCACAATCAGTACTTCTCACGTAGAATATGAAACTGAAAAGCGTCACTATGCACACGTTGACTGCCCAGGTCACGCTGACTATGTTAAAAACATGATCACTGGTGCTGCACAAATGGACGGCGGAATCTTAGTAGTATCTGCTGCTGACGGCCCAATGCCACAAACACGTGAGCACATTCTTCTTTCACGTCAAGTAGGTGTTCCTTACCTAGTTGTATTCATGAATAAATGTGACATGGTAGACGATGAAGAACTACTTGAATTAGTAGAAATGGAAATCCGTGAACTTCTTTCTGAATATGAGTTCCCTGGCGATGACATTCCTGTTATCCGTGGATCTGCACTTAAAGCTCTTGAAGGAGAGCCAGAGTGGGAAGAAAAAATCATCGAATTGATGCAAGCTGTTGATGACTACATCCCAACACCAGCTCGTGATACTGAAAAGCCATTCATGATGCCAATTGAGGACGTATTCTCAATCACTGGTCGTGGTACAGTAGCAACTGGACGTGTTGAGCGTGGAGTTGTTAAAGTCGGAGATGTTGTTGACATCATTGGTCTTTCTGAAGAGCCAAAATCTACTACTGTAACTGGAGTAGAAATGTTCCGTAAACTTCTTGACTATGCAGAAGCAGGTGACAACATCGGTGCACTTCTTCGTGGTGTAAGCCGTGAAGACATCGAGCGTGGACAAGTTCTTGCTAAGCCAGGAACAATCACTCCACACACACAGTTCAAATCTGAAGTTTATGTTCTATCAAAAGAAGAGGGTGGACGTCACACTCCATTCTTCTCAAACTACCGTCCTCAGTTCTACTTCCGTACAACTGACGTAACTGGTATCATTCAACTTCCTGAAGGCGTAGAAATGGTTATGCCTGGAGATAACGTTGAAATGACAGTTGAACTAATCGCTCCAATCGCGATTGAAGAAGGTACTAAATTCTCAATCCGTGAAGGTGGACGTACAGTAGGCGCTGGCGTTGTAGCAACAATCACAAAATAATCTATTTTGAAATCCCGTCCTCGTGACGGGATTTTTTTATGTGGAAATAGTAGAGTTGGTTATATGTGATGATAATTAAAAAAATAAAAAGAGTTAGCTTCACAAAATACGTGCATCTTTTAATGAAACCTGTTAAGATAATAAATGGGTTAAAAAACATAAACTAATTTCTTTAAAAGGCTTGCGTAAACTTTAGAAGTTATGTATAATGTTGAATGTTGGTCTTTGACTGCGATGAAGCGAGAGGTTGCCGATACACCCGGCCGCTTTGCCATGGCGCGTGTATGGGAAATTTTCGTGGAGAATTGTCTAGAAAATAGGCGAAAGGGAGGGAAAGTAATGGCAAAACAAAAGATTCGTATCCGATTGAAAGCTTACGATCACAGAATGATCGATCAGTCAGCTGAAAAGATTGTTGAAACGGCTAAACGTTCTGGTGCTAGTGTTTCAGGTCCAATTCCGTTGCCAACTGAAAGATCAGTATATACGGTATTGCGTTCAGTTCACGTTTACAAAGATTCTCGTGAGCAATTCGAAATGCGTACACATAAACGTTTGATCGATATCGTGAATCCAACACCACAAACTGTGGATGCTTTAATGAAGCTTGATTTACCATCAGGCGTCGACATCGAAATTAAACTATAAAAATAAAAAACAAACAATATTACAGGAGGTGTGACTAATGACCAAAGGAATCTTAGGAAGAAAAGTCGGTATGACGCAAGTATTTGCTGAAAACGGCGATCTAATCCCAGTTACAGTGATTGAAGCTACTCCAAACGTAGTTCTTCAAAAGAAGACAATCGAAACGGACGGCTACGAATCAATCCAACTTGGATTTGATGACAAACGTGAAAAGCTTTCAAACAAACCTGAACAAGGGCATGTTGCAAAAGCTAACACGGCACCTAAGCGCTTCATTCGCGAAGTTCGCGGAGCTGACGTTAGTGCATACGAAGTTGGTCAGGAAGTCAAAGTTGATACATTCGCAGCAGGCGATGTAGTCGATATTACAGGAGTTTCAAAAGGTAAAGGATTCCAAGGTGTTATTAAGCGTCACGGTTTTTCACGTGGACCTATGACACACGGATCTCGTTTCCACCGCGCGCCGGGTTCACTAGGAGCTGTTGATGGACAACGTGTATTCAAAGGGAAGAAACTACCGGGACGTACTGGTGGCAAAACGGTAACGATCCAAAACGTAGAAATCGTACGAGTTGACGAAGAACGCAACTTGTTACTAGTAAAAGGTAACGTTCCTGGAGCTCGCAAATCACTAGTTCAAGTGAAAAGCGCTATTAAAGGGAACTGAGTAAAACAGGAAGGAGGAAATAGGAATGCCTAAAGTATCTGTAGTAAGTCAAACAGGTTCTGCAGTCGGCGATATCGAGTTAAACGAAGCCATCTTCGGAATCGAGCCGAACGAAGCAGTATTATTCGAAGCAATTGTACAACAGCAAGCTTCTTTACGCCAAGGTAACCATAAGGTTAAATCACGTGCGGAAGTAGCAGGCGGCGGTCGTAAACCATGGCGTCAAAAAGGCACAGGTCGTGCTCGTCAAGGTTCAATCAGATCACCACAATGGCGTGGAGGCGGAATCGTATTCGGTCCTACACCACGTAGCTATAGCTATAAAATGCCTAAGAAAGTTCGTCGTTTAGCACTTCTTTCTGCACTTTCTACGAAAGTTCGCGCGGAAGAGTTAATCGTTCTAGACAACTTAGCATTTGACGCACCACAAACAAAAGGCTTTGTTAAAGTGCTTGAAGATCTTTCAATCACAAAGAAAGCATTATTTGTTACAGCTGACCTAGAAGAAACAGTAGCATTGTCTGCTCGTAATATTCCTGGAGTTAGTGTTGTTACAGCGAATGGTATCAATGTTCTTGACCTAGTCGGACATGATCAACTCGTTATGACAAAAGCAGCAGTAGAAAAAGTCGAGGAGGTGCTTGGTTAATGGAAGCACGTGATATTTTGAAGCGTCCGGTCATTACCGAGCGTACTTCTGTTCAAATGGAATTCAGAAAATACACATTCGAAGTTGATACACGCGCGAATAAAACGCACGTTAAACAAGCGATTGAAGAGATCTTCGGTGTGGAAGTAGAAAAAGTAAACGTTCAGAACTATAAAGGCAAGTTCAAGCGTATGGGAAAACATGCTGGTTATACAAACAAGCGTCGTAAAGCGATTGTTACATTAACAGCTGATTCCAAAGATATCGAACTTTTTGAAATGTAATTAACGAAACATAAATGAAGGAGGGAATACAAATGGCGATCAAGAAGTACAAAGCTACCTCCAACGGACGTCGTAACATGACTTCTTCTGACTTTGCTGAGATTACTACAGACAAACCAGAAAAATCATTGCTTGAACCAGTCAAGCGTAAAGGCGGCCGTAATAACCAAGGTAGAATGACAGTTCGTCACCAAGGTGGAGGACATAAGCGCCAATACCGCGTCATCGACTTCCAACGTCGGAAAGATGGCATACCAGGACGCGTTGCTACGATCGAATACGATCCAAACCGTTCTGCAAACATCGCATTAATCAACTATGCTGATGGAGAAAAGAAATATATCCTTGCTCCAAAAGGATTGCAAGTAGGTTCTACAATTATGTCAGGACCTGAAGCGGATATCCGTGTAGGGAACGCTCTACCATTAGAGAATATTCCTATGGGCTCTACAATTCACAATATTGAAATGAAACCAGGTAAGGGTGGACAATTAGTCCGTTCTGCAGGAACTTCAGCTCAATTGCTTGGTCGTGAAGGTAAATACGTAATCATTCGTCTACAATCAGGTGAAGTTCGTATGATCCTTTCAACTTGCCGTGCTACAATCGGTCAAGTCGGTAACGAACAACATGAATTGATCAACATTGGTAAAGCAGGTCGTTCACGTTGGTTAGGCAAGCGCCCAGCTGTTCGTGGATCTGTAATGAACCCTAACGATCACCCACACGGTGGTGGTGAAGGACGTACGCCAA
Organism: Sporosarcina sp. PTS2304; assembly: GCF_003351785.1. Taxonomy (GTDB): domain Bacteria; phylum Bacillota; class Bacilli; order Bacillales_A; family Planococcaceae; genus Sporosarcina. The sequence goes on along the minus strand of NZ_CP031230.1, from coordinate 2,533,247 downwards.
TCGGCCGTCCAAGTCCTGTTACTCCATGGGGTAAACCAACTCTTGGATTCAAGACTCGTACTAAGAACAATAAATCAGATAAACTTATCGTTCGCCGTCGTAAAAAATAATGTGATTGCACTGCGGTTCATTAGATGGACCGTAGTACAAACTCGGAAGGAGGTTCCAGAATGGGCCGCAGCTTGAAAAAAGGACCTTTTGCAGATGACCACTTATTGAAAAAGGTTGACGCACAAAAAGATTCAGAAAAGAAACAGGTAATTAAAACATGGTCACGCCGTTCAACAATCTTCCCGACATTTATCGGATTGACAATTGCAGTATATGATGGACGTAAACATGTTCCTGTTTATGTAACGGAAGATATGGTAGGTCACAAACTAGGTGAATTCGTACCTACGCGCACATACAAAGGCCATGGTGCCGACGATAAGAAAACAAAACGCTAATTGAGAGGAGGTTTATCCTGATGCAACAAGCTAAAGCATCTGTACGCACAGTCCGCATTGCTCCTCGCAAAGTCCGTTTGGTCGTTGATTTAATTCGGGGCAAGAAAATCGGTGAAGCTGTCGCGATTCTACGACTTACGCCTAAAGCGGCATCTCCAGTTGTAGAGAAACTTTTGAAATCAGCGATCGCAAACGCTGAGCATAACTATGAAATGAACACTGAAGATCTAATCGTCAGCGAAGTATTCGTAGACGAAGGACCAACAATGAAACGTTTCCGTCCACGTGCACAAGGTCGTGCAAGTGCGATCAATAAACGTACAAGCCACATTACATTAGTGGTATCTGAAAAGAAGGAGGGGTAATTAGTGGGCCAAAAAGTACATCCTAATGGACTGCGTGTCGGTGTCATCCGTGACTGGGACTCGAAATGGTACGCGGAAAAAGATTATGCGTCCTTACTACACGAAGATTTAAAGATTCGTGAATACATTGAAAAGCGTCTTGTAGATGCATCACTTTCTAAAGTAGAAATTGAGCGTGCTGCTAAGCGTGTTAATATTACAATCCACACTGCAAAGCCAGGAATGGTTATCGGTAAAGGTGGTTCCGAAGTTGAAACACTTCGTAAAAACCTTAACGAAATCACAGGCAAGCGTGTACACATCAATATCGTAGAAGTAAAACGTGCTGATTTGGATGCGAGACTAGTCGCTGAATCAATCGCTCGTCAACTAGAAAGCCGTGTTTCTTTCCGTCGTGCACAGAAACAAGCGATTCAACGTACAATTCGCTCTGGCGCAAAAGGAATCAAAACACAAGTGTCTGGACGTCTAGGCGGTGCTGATATCGCTCGTGCGGAACACTATAGTGAAGGAACTGTCCCTCTTCATACATTACGTGCAGATATAGATTATGCACATGCTGAAGCTGATACTACTTATGGTAAGCTTGGCGTTAAAGTATGGATTTATCGTGGTGAAGTCCTTCCAGTCAAGAAGAACTCTGCGGAAGGAGGCAAATAATTATGTTAATGCCTAAACGTGTTAAACATCGTCGTGTATTCCGTGGGAAAATGCGCGGTCAAACAAAAGGTGGCGCAACTGTGCAATTTGGGGAGTTTGGTCTTCAAGCTCTTGAATCAGGTTGGATCACCAACCGCCAGATTGAATCTGCTCGTATTGCGATGACTCGTTATATGAAGCGTGGCGGTAAAGTGTGGATCAATATTTTCCCGCATAAACCATATACAAAGAAGCCTCTTGAAGTCCGGATGGGTTCCGGTAAAGGTGCTGTAGAAGGCTGGGTAGCAGTTGTGAAGCCTGGTCGAGTAATGTTCGAAATTGCAGGTGTTTCAGAAGAAGTAGCTCGTGAGGCATTAAGACTCGCATCGCACAAACTTCCTGTAACAAGCAAGTTTGTAAAACGTGAAGAAATTGGTGGTGAGTCTAATGAAAGCTAAAGAAATTCGTGACTTAACAACTGCAGAGATCGAGCAAAAAGTGAAATCACTTAAAGAAGAGCTTTTCAACCTTCGCTTCCAGTTAGCGACAGGTCAATTAGAAAACACTGCACGCATCCGTGAAGTACGCAAATCGATTGCGCGCATGAAAACTGTAATACGTCAAAGAGAAATCAGTGCAAATAACTGATGAAGGAGGTTGCAGCCATGACTGAGCGTAACCAGCGCAAAGTATACACAGGCCGTGTCGTTTCCGACAAAATGGATAAAACCGTTACGGTAATGGTAGAAACATACAAAAAACACTCTTTATACGGTAAACGTGTAAAGTATTCTAAAAAATTCAAGGCCCATGATGAGCTGAACGAAGCGAAAATTGGCGATGTTGTTCGTATTATGGAAACTCGTCCATTGTCGGCAACAAAGCGTTTCCGTCTTCTAGAAGTCGTCGAAAAAGCGGTCATCATCTAATAGGTTTTTAACTCAGATTTTCGGAAGGAGGTAACCTCGATGATTCAACAGGAAAGTCGAATGAAAGTTGCTGACAACTCTGGTGCACGTGAAGTACTAACTATTAAAGTACTTGGTGGTACAGGTCGTAAAGTAGCTAATATCGGAGACATCGTTGTTTGTACGGTTAAGAAAGCAACACCAGGTGGAGTTGTTAAGAAGGGTGACGTTGTTAAGGCGGTCATCGTTCGTACGAAAAGTGGAGTTCGTCGTAAAGACGGTTCTTACATTACATTTGATGAAAATGCTTGCGTTATTATCCGTGATGATAAAGGACCACGTGGAACACGTATTTTCGGACCAGTTGCTCGCGAACTTCGTGACAACAACTTCATGAAAATCATTTCACTTGCTCCAGAAGTTCTTTAATTCTAATGACAGAGCCAGTCAAGGAGGTGCGATAGAATGCACGTTAAAAAAGGCGACAAAGTTATGGTGATCTCTGGGAAAGACAAAGGTAAAACAGGTGTGATCCTGACTGCTTATCCAAAAAAAGACCGTGTGTTGGTTGAAGGTATTAATATCGTCAAAAAACATACGAAACCGAACCAAGAGAATCCTCAAGGCGGAATTGTAAGCCAAGAAGCTGCTATTCATGTCTCAAACGTGATGGTCATCGATCCTAAATCAGGCGAGCCGACTCGTGTGGGTTATAAAGTGGAAGACGGTAAAAAAGTACGTATTGCAAAAAAATCCGGTGAAGCACTGGATAAGTAAGTAAGGCATGAAAGGAGGTCCGACTGATGAGTCGATTGAAAGAGAAATTTACTAACGAAATTACTCCTGCTCTAATGAGCAAGTTTGAATATACATCTGTTATGCAGGTGCCTAAAGTAGATAAGATCGTTATCAACATGGGTGTTGGTGATGCAGTTCAAAACACAAAAGCACTAGATGCGGCTGTTGAAGATCTAGCAACTATCTCAGGTCAAAAGCCAGTCATAACAAAAGCAAAAAAATCTATCGCTGGTTTCCGTTTGCGTGAAGGTATGCCGATCGGAGCTAAAGTAACGCTTCGTGGGGAGCGCATGTACGAGTTTCTTGATAAATTAGTTACTATCTCATTACCACGTGTACGTGACTTCCGTGGCGTTTCTAAAAAAGCGTTCGATGGTCGTGGGAACTACACACTTGGTGTGAAAGAACAACTTATTTTCCCTGAAATTGACTACGATAAAGTATCAAAAGTACGTGGGATGGACATCGTCATTGTGACGACTGCAAACACTGATGAAGAAGCACGCGAATTGCTTACACAGTGTGGCATGCCGTTCCAAAAGTAAAATAATAGGGAGGCGAAAACGTGGCTAAGAAATCAATGATCGCTAAACAGAAACGTACGCCAAAGTACAAAGTACAAGAATATACTCGCTGCGAACGCTGTGGTCGTCCACATTCAGTATATCGCAAATTTAAACTTTGCCGTATTTGTTTCCGCGAACTTGCATACAAGGGACAACTTCCTGGCGTTAAAAAAGCCAGCTGGTAAACCCCTAATTAGGGAAGGAGGTTAATTCAAATGACAATGAGTGATCCGATTGCAGATATGCTTACACGCATCCGTAATGCGAACATGGTTCGCCACGAGAAGCTTGAGGTACCTGCTTCAAACGTAAAGAAAGAAATCGCTGAAATCTTAAAACGAGAAGGTTTCGTTCGCGATGTGGAATACGTGGAAGATAACAAACAAGGCATCATCCGCATTTTCCTTAAATACGGTCAAGATAACGAACGCGTCATCAATGGCTTAAAACGTATTTCTAAACCTGGACTTCGTGTGTACGCAAAATCAAACGAAGTACCTAAAGTATTAAATGGTCTAGGTGTTGCACTAGTTTCTACATCAAATGGTGTATTAACTGACAAAGAGGCCCGCGCTAAACAAGTCGGCGGAGAAGTCGTCGCTTACGTTTGGTAATCAGCTACAAATGAATGGAGGTGCAATTGAATGTCCCGTATTGGTAATCGTCAGATCGATGTTCCTGAAAACGTTACTGTAACAATTTCAGATGAGAACTTCGCAACTGTTAAAGGACCGAAAGGCGAACTTTCGCGTCAATTAGATAAAGAGATCACGATCAATCAAGAAGGTAATGTCATCACTTTGACTCGTCCTTCTGAATCCAAAGCTCACCGTTCAATCCACGGTACTACACGTTCTGTGCTTAACAACATGGTAGTTGGAGTATCTACAGGATTCGAGCGCACACTTGAACTAGTTGGGGTTGGATACCGTGCATCAATGCAAGGAAAGAAACTTGTATTGAACGTAGGGTACTCACATCCTGTCGAATTCACACCAGAAGAAGGTGTAGAAGTTGAAGTACCAGCGAACACTAAAATTATTGTTCGTGGTTACAACAAAGAACACGTAGGTGCTCTTGCTTCTAACATCCGTCAAGTACGTCCACCAGAGCCGTATAAAGGCAAAGGTATTCGTTATGAAGGCGAAATCGTTCGTCGTAAAGAAGGTAAAACAGGTAAATAATACCGCCTGAGGTATTTGGAAGGAGTGACCCCGATGATCACGAAACAAGATAAAAACGCTGTCCGTAAAAAGCGTCACGCACGTGTGCGTACGAAAATCAGCGGAACTGCAGAGCGTCCACGTCTAAACGTTTACCGTTCAAACAAACATATCTATGCACAGTTGATTGACGACACTAACGGTGTAACAATCGCAAGTGCTTCTACAATGGATAATGAAGTTGAGGCTGGATCTACTGGTAACACTGAATCAGCAGCTAAAGTCGGCGAGCTTATTGCAAAGAAAGCTGTTGAAAAAGACGTCAAAGCGGTTGTTTTTGACCGTGGTGGATATCTTTTCCATGGCCGTGTCAAAGCTCTTGCTGACGCAGCACGCGAAAATGGACTGGAATTTTAATTAAGAAGGAGGGACATATTTCATGCGTCGTAATGATCAAAACAAAAGTGAGTTTGAAGAACGCGTAGTTACGATCAACCGTGTTGCGAAAGTTGTAAAAGGTGGACGTCGTTTCCGCTTTACTGCACTTGTCGTAGTCGGTGATAAAAATGGTCGTGTCGGTTTTGGTACTGGAAAAGCACAAGAAGTTCCAGATGCAATCCGTAAAGCAATTGAAGATGCGAAGAAAAACTTAATTGTAGTACCAATGGTTAAAGGTACAACACCACATGAAGTAATCGGCCGTTTTGGTGCAGGACAAATCCTCATCAAACCAGCTGCTCCAGGTACTGGAGTTATTGCAGGTGGACCTGTCCGTGCGGTACTTGAACTTGCAGGAATCACGGATATTCTTTCAAAATCTCTTGGATCAAGCACACCAATCAATATGGTACGTGCAACAATCGAAGGATTACAGAATTTGAAACGCGCAGAAGAAGTTGCGAAATTGCGTGGTAAATCCGTAGAAGAACTGTTAGGTTAAGGGGGGAAACACAATGGCGAACAAACTTGCAATCACCCTTACGAAAAGTGTAATCGGTTCTAAGCCGGCACAACGTAAAACAATTGAAGCATTAGGTCTTCGAAAGTTGAACCAAATTGCTGAGCATCAAGATAACGCTTCTATTCGTGGTATGATCACTAAAGTCAGCCACTTAGTAACAGTTAAAGAAATTTAAGTAACATTTTATAATAAGGAGGTGCCGATAAGATGAAGTTACACGAACTAAAACCAGCTGAGGGATCACGTAGAAACCGCAAACGCGTTGGTCGTGGGATCGGATCTGGAACTGGTAAGACTTCCGGTAGAGGTCATGACGGTCAAAATTCACGTTCAGGCGGCGGTGTACGTCTTGGTTTCGAAGGTGGACAAATTCCTCTTTTCCAACGACTTCCTAAGCGTGGATTTACGAACATTAATCGTAAAGATTATACCATCGTCAATCTTGATACGTTGAATCGTTTTGAAGAAGGCACGGAAGTAACACCGGAATTGCTACTTGAAACTGGTGTTGTAAGTAACGCTAAATCTGGTATCAAGATTCTTGGAAACGGAACACTTGATAAGAAGATTACCGTGAAAGCAAACAAATTCTCCGCTTCTGCAAAAGAAGCAATTGAAAAAGCAGGCGGGCAAACAGAGGTGGTATAATGTTTCAGACAATCTCTAATTTCATGCGTGTGAAAGAGATCCGGTCTAAAATAATTTTCACCCTCCTAGTGCTCATCGTATTTAGACTTGGTACATTCGTTCCAGTGCCAAACGTTGATGCGACTGCTTTACAACAATCAGACAATCAATTTATTGGTTTCTTGAATACTTTCGGTGGAGGAGCACTTTCCAACTTTTCAATCTTCGCGATGGGGATCATGCCGTACATTACGGCTTCCATCATTGTGCAGCTTTTACAAATGGATGTTGTGCCGAAGTTTACCGAGTGGTCTAAGCAAGGAGACGTCGGAAGACGGAAACTTGCACAGTTCACAAGGTACTTCACAATTGTTCTTGCCTTTATCCAAGCTATCGCTATGTCGTTTGGTTTCAACCAAACTTTTGGTGGTGCGCTAATTAAAGATAACAGTATGTCTACATATGTCGTCATTGCGATTGTGTTGACTGCAGGAACAGCTTTCCTTCTATGGCTTGGTGAACAAATTACTGCCAAAGGTGTTGGAAATGGTATTTCCATCATTATCTTTGCAGGGATTGTCGCGGGTATTCCGAATGCTGTAAACCAGTTGTATGTAACTCAAATACAAGACGCTGGAGACGCACTATTTATTCGGATTGCAACTATGATTTTACTGTTACTCGTTATTGTAGCGATTGTGGTAGGAGTTATTTACTTCCAAGAAGCATTGCGGAAGATTCCTATTCAATATGCAAAGCGTGTTTCAGGACGTAGTCAATCGGTTGCAAGTCAACAAACTCACTTACCGTTGAAGCTGAATGCTGCGGGTGTTATTCCGGTAATCTTTGCGGTGGCTTTTTTCATCACACCACAACAAATTGCTCCATTCTTTGGTGAGAACAGTGTAACAAAAACAATTATTCGGATCTTCGATTATACGAATCCAGTAGGAATGATTTTATACGTTGCACTTATTATCGCGTTTACCTATTTCTATGCATTCATACAAGTGAATCCAGAAAATATGGCAGACAATCTGAAAAAACAAGGTGCATATATTCCAGGAATACGTCCAGGTGCAAACACTCAAAAGTATTTAACGAGTACTTTGTATAGACTAACATTCGTCGGTTCGATTTTTCTTGCCGTCGTTGCTGTTATGCCTATCTTCTTTATTAATCTGGCGAATCTTCCTCAATCTGCCCAAATCGGCGGAACGAGCTTGCTGATCGTTGTAGGGGTTGCCCTTGAAACGATGAAGCAATTAGAATCACAGTTAGTGAAAAGACATTACAGAGGATTTATGAAATAAAAAACAATAGCCTGACCTATTGTGAACTAAATGGAGGGCAAGGACGTATGAATATCGTATTAATGGGTCTGCCGGGTGCTGGTAAAGGCACACAAGCAGACAAAATTGTCGAGAAGTACGGAATCCCTCATATTTCTACAGGCGATATGTTCCGTGCTGCCATCAAAGATGGCACGGAACTTGGAGTTAAAGCAAAGTCGTTCATGGATCAGGGCGCATTAGTTCCTGATGAAGTTACCATTGGTATCGTTCGTGAACGTCTAAGTAAATCGGATTGTGACAAAGGCTTTCTTCTTGATGGTTTTCCTAGAACAGTTCCTCAAGCTCAAGCACTAGATGCTTTGCTTGAAGACTTAGGTAAAAAAATCGAGTACGTATTAGACATTGAAGTCGATACAGAAGAATTAGTCGCTCGATTATCAGGTCGCCGTATATGTAAAGTGTGCGGAACTTCTTACCACTTAATCTTTAACCCACCAAAGGTTGAAGGTGTATGTGATAAAGAAGGTGGCGAACTTTATCAACGCGCTGACGATAATCCCGAGACTGTCATGAATCGTCTGGAAGTAAATATGAATCAGACAGCGCCCTTACTCGACTTCTATGGCGAAAAAGGTGTGCTGACAAAAATTAATGGTCAACAGGACATTACTCTCGTATTCAAAGACTTGGATGCAGTTTTACAACAAAGTACAAAGTAATCAATCCTTTTCGGGCACATCTGCATCACTGTTCGGAAAGTAATGGTTGAAAACGAGCTGCAAAAGCGTAAAGTGCCCGGTATTGGACAAATGAGAGTTGAAATTGATTCTTCAGTTGTTCCTGCATGCATTATGTTGCAAATCGCGGTATAATGTGTAATTGGTATAGCTGTGAGAACAATAAAGGATCTCACTCGCAGAAATGCGAAACAGCGAAATGTGGCAGACGTCTTTCGAACATCACTCATGCAAACTGGACATATGTTGAAGGAAGCTTTTTTGAAGGCGACTGATGCCGCTCGATGGTGAAAGCCTTTATTGGATATAGAAGGGAGACAGGATTGATGGCGAAGGACGACGTAATTGAGGTAGAAGGAACTGTTCTTGAAACGTTGCCAAATGCGATGTTTAAAGTGGAGTTGGAAAACGGACATACGGTACTAGCACACGTATCGGGGAAGATTCGTATGCACTTTATTCGTATATTGCCTGGCGACAAAGTGACGATGGAACTTTCGCCTTATGATTTGACACGTGGTCGTATCACATACCGTTTTAAATAAACTTTTGCACTCCGGAATACTGAAGGAGGTTGGGTAAGATGAAAGTAAGACCATCTGTAAAACCGATCTGCGAAAAATGTAAAGTTATTCGTAGACGCGGCCGAGTAATGGTAATCTGTGAAAATCCAAAACATAAACAAAGACAAGGCTAAAACACAAGGAGGTGCACAACTTATATGGCACGTATTGCTGGTGTAGACGTTCCGCGCGATAAGCGCGTTGTCATTTCATTGACATACATTTTTGGTATTGGTAAGACAACTGCTAAGGAAATTTTGAATGCAGCTGACATTTCTGAAGAGACTCGAGTTCGTGACTTAACAGAAACTGAACTTGATAAAATTCGTGAACAAATTGACGGCTTGAAAGTAGAAGGAGATCTACGTCGTGAGACTTCCCTAAACATCAAGCGTTTGATGGAAATCGGTAGTAACCGTGGAATCCGTCACCGTCGTGGATTGCCTGTTCGTGGTCAAAACACGAAAAACAATGCACGTACGCGTAAAGGTCCAAAACGTACAATGGCAAACAAGAAAAAATAATAGGTAAAGGAGGGCTCTTTCCAACATGGCACGTAAACAACAAACTCGTAAACGTCGTGTGAAAAAGAATATTGAAACTGGTATTGCACATATCCGTTCGACGTTCAATAATACTATCGTTACTATTACAGATAGCCACGGTAATGCACTTTCATGGTCTAGCGCTGGTGCACTTGGCTTTAGAGGTTCCCGTAAATCCACTCCATTTGCTGCACAAATGGCTGCTGAAACTGCAGCGAAAACAGCAATGGAACATGGCTTGAAATCATTGGAAGTAACAGTTAAAGGCCCAGGTGCTGGTCGTGAAGCGGCTATCCGTTCACTACAAGCTGCAGGTCTTGAAGTTACAGCGATCAGAGACGTAACTCCGGTTCCACACAATGGTTGCCGCCCACCAAAACGTCGTCGCGTATAATCGGTTTGAATCTATTGGATTAAGAAAGACAATTTTTGTTAATACTGTTGAAATAGAGTTTCTATTATCAGTGAATTCAATATGGTTTAACCACTATAGAAGACGTTTTGAGGAGGGTAAATAAATGATCGAGATTGAGAAACCAAAGATTGAAACAGTAACAATTGGTGAAGATTCACAGTTTGGTAAGTTTATTATCGAACCGTTAGAGCGTGGATATGGAAATACTCTAGGGAATTCCTTACGTCGCATTCTTTTGTCTTCATTGCCAGGAGCTGCTGTGACATCTATTCAAATCGATGGAGTACTTCATGAATTCTCAACAATTGAAGGTGTCGTTGAAGACGTATCGACAGTTATTTTGAATGTGAAGAAGCTTGCTCTCAAAATTTACTCAGATGATGAGAAAGTTATTGAGATCGATGTGAAGGGTGAAGGCGTCGTGACGGCTGCAGACATCACACATGATAGTGATGTTGAAGTATTGAATCCAGATCTCCCGATTGCTACTCTCGGTAAAAATGGACATTTACGTATGCGTATGTATGCTGTACGTGGACGCGGATATGTTCCTTCCGATCAAAACAAACGTGAGGATCTAGCGATTGGTGTGATTCCAATCGACTCGATTTACACTCCGGTATCACGCGTTAATTTCCAGGTTGAAAATACTCGCGTTGGACAAAGTACTAACTTTGATAAGTTAACACTTGACGTATGGACAGATGGTAGCATTGGTCCTAAAGAGGCTGTTTCACTGGGAGCTAAAATTCTAACAGAACACTTAAATATATTCGTTGGCATGACTGACGAAGCACAAACTGCAGAAATCATGGTAGAAAAAGAAGAAGATCAAAAAGAAAAAGTTCTAGAGATGACGATTGAAGAACTTGACCTTTCTGTTCGTTCTTATAACTGCTTGAAACGTGCAGGCATTAATACAGTTCTCGAACTTGCTAACAAGTCTGAAGACGAAATGATGAAAGTGCGAAACCTAGGCCGTAAATCACTTGAAGAAGTGAAGGCTAAACTTGATGAGCTAAACCTTGAGTTACGCTCTGAAGAATAATTGACATATACTTGAAGGAGGGTAACTTCAAATGGGATACAGAAAACTTGGACGCACAAGTTCACAACGTAAAGCAATGCTACGCGACCTAACGACAGATTTAATCGTTCATGAGAGCATCCAAACAACTGAAGCACGCGCAAAAGAATTGCGTTCAGTAGTTGAAAAGATGATCACTCTTGGTAAACGTGGAGATCTTCATGCACGTCGTCAAGCAGCTGAGTATATTCGTCGTGAATTGGTGACAGTTGAAAACGAAGAGGGCGAAGAAGCAACAGTGTATGCACTTCAAAAACTTTTCGATACAGTTGCACCACGTTACGCAGATCGCCAAGGCGGTTATACACGTATAATGAAAATGGGTCCTCGCCGCGGCGACGGAGCACCAGTAGTCATTATCGAATTAGTGTAATTCCATACATGAAGAGGGTGTGTCTGTCACGCACAGCCACACCCTTTTGTTACATTCAACAGATTTATACGACTTAAAAGCTGAGTGTTATGATCCGCGAGCAATCGACTGGTCTAGCTCTACGTACCTCATCTGAGATGTCGGCATGAGCACCCGGCATTACGTTTCAAAAGCGCATTCCTTAGATGAGGTACGCGCTTTTTTTTATACATAAGTTTCACTATATACACTACATAGAACACTAAAAGGGGGTCTCTAGATGAAGGAAATTGCGTCTATGCATCATGTAATGTTTTCATATGATACGGAAGAAGAATCTGAACAGGCTGTAAAGAAAGCACTCGATGACGTGTCTTTTACATTATATGAAGGAGAATGGTTAGCGGTTGTAGGACATAATGGGTCAGGAAAGTCGACACTTGCCAAATTGTTAATTGGCTTGCTATTTCCTTCGTCTGGTGAAGTGAACCTCTTTCTAGAAGCTTTGAAAGAAGAAAATCTTTGGGATACGCGCTCTCGTATGGGAATCGTTTTTCAAAACCCCGATAACCAATTTGTTGGTTCTACCGTTCAAGACGATGTTGCGTTTGCCCTTGAAAACAATGGAGTTCCCCATGATGTAATGGTAAAACGGGTACGTGAGTCGTTGGATCAAGTGAAGATGACGGATTACATGAATCATGAACCGCATCACCTATCTGGTGGTCAGAAACAGCGTGTCGCTATTGCTGGAGCGCTTGCCTTACAACCAGAACTTCTAATACTGGATGAGGCGACTTCAATGCTAGATCCTCAAGGAAGAGAGGAAGTTATTGAAATCGTAAAAAAACTACGTGCGGAAATCGGGTTAACGGTTGTATCAATCACACACGATTTAGAAGAAGTGTTGCTTGCAGATCGTATACTTGTCATGAACGAAGGAAAGGTATTAATGATAGGAACACCTCAGGAGATTTTCCAAAAAGGTACCGCTTTGGAAACCATTGGATTGGATCTACCATTTGCTTTGCGTGTTTCAGAACTACTGAGAGAAACGGGTGTCGAGCTTCAGGGCAACCATATGACAGAAGAAGAGTTGGTGAATGAATTGTGGACATTTCACTTCAGCAAGTAGGTTACTTATATGCAAAGGACTCTCCATTTGAAAAACGTGCATTGCAGGATGTGACAGCTACCATCCCTTCAGGTTCGTATACTTCCATTATCGGACATACAGGGTCAGGAAAGTCGACGCTATTGCTGCATTTAAATGGATTGTTAAAACCATCAGAAGGAGTCGTAAAAATAGGAAACACTACGATCACTTCGCAGACGAAAGGGAAACAAATGAAAGAGGTTCGACACCAAGTGGGGATCGTATTTCAGTTTCCGGAACATCAGTTATTTGAAGAAACAGTGGAAAAGGATATTATGTTCGGTCCGTTAAATTTTGGTGTACCGAAAGAAGTGGCACGTGAACGGGCGCATGAATTAGTGAAGTTGCTTGGATTACCTGAGGGTGTTCTTCAAAAGTCTCCCTTTGAGCTGTCTGGAGGTCAAATGCGACGTGTAGCTATCGCTGGAGTCCTAGCATTCAAACCATCTGTATTAGTGCTAGATGAGCCGACAGCGGGTCTGGATCCGCGTGGACGCAAGGAAATCATGGAATTGTTTCATAGACTTCACGAACAGGAAAACCTAACGACTATTTTAGTTACGCACAGTATGGAAGATGCAGCTCGTTACAGTGACAGAATTGTCGTGATGCATGAAGGATCGTCAGTTATGGAAGGTACACCTGAGGAAATATTTATGCAACAAGAGCAATTGCATAAATATAGGCTAAGTGTGCCCCGTACCGTCTATTTTCAACAAAGGATAGAAAAGATGATAGGTCAGAAATTTAGCAGCCTTGCGTTAACAGAAGAAATGTTAGCCCGTGAACTAGCTATTCAAATTGCTGAAAAAGGTGAGCGGTCATGCTAGAAAAAATGATCATTGGTCGTTTTATTCCTGGAAATTCCATTGTGCACCGCATGGATCCGCGTTCTAAGCTATTATTTGTATTTTTATTTGTAGCTGCTGTTTTTTTGGCGAATAATGTAGCGTCGTATGCAGTGCTTCTTGGCTTTACTGTTTTCGTTATCGCACTGGCTAGAATCCGACCGTACTTTTTAGTGAATGGATTAAAGCCCGTCTTATTTTTAGTTGTTTTTACGCTAGTCTTGCATATCTTCTTTACGCGAGAAGGACCGATTATATTTGAATGGAAGTTTATTAAAATATACGAAGAAGGATTGCGGATGGGTATTTTCATTTCCATTCGGTTCTTAGTACTTGTGTTAGTCACTACTGTCTTAACGCTGACGACTTCTCCGATATCGATTACCGATGGACTGGAGACATTGCTGAATCCATTCAAGAAATTGAAACTGCCTGTTCATGAACTGGCACTGATGATGTCGATTTCATTGCGTTTTATTCCGACGTTAATGGACGAAACAGATAAAATTTTAAAAGCTCAATTAGCACGTGGATCCGATCTGAGTACGGGATCTATTAAAGAACGTATACAAGCGGTGATTCCATTGCTGGTTCCATTATTTGTCAGTGCATTCAAGCGAGCAGAAGATTTGGCGGTTGCGATGGAAGTCCGTGGATACCGGGGCGGCGAGGGACGTACGAGATTTAGACAATTATCTTGGCAGAAGAAAGACACAGCTGTACTACTCGCCTTTGTAGTATTAGTTGCTGTGCTCGTGTGGGTGAGGAAGTGAACGAGATGAAACGAATGAAAGCAATCGTGTGTTATGACGGAACAAATTTTGCAGGCTATCAATCGCAACCGGGCATGAGAACTGTTCAATCTGAAATTGATAAAGCGCTAGTCAAATTGCATAAAAATCCCGCAATTCACTCTGTCGCGAGTGGACGTACTGACTCAGGCGTTCATGCAATTGGACAAGTGATCCATTTTGATACACCACTAGATTTGGCAGATCGCTGGGTGACTGCGTTAAATGTATTATTGCCGAAAGATGTCCGAATCACACATGTCGAAGTCACAGCAGATGATTTTCATGCGCGGTATGGAGCGACGGGCAAGACATATCGATACATTTGGTCGTACAGTACAGTGCAAAGTCCGTTTGAACGTAATTTTGCGGTTCATTTAGGTCGGTGGAATCCCGATATTGGTCGAATGAATAAAGGGGCCACATATTTAATCGGAACGCATGACTTCACGAGTTTTTGTTCGGCCAAAACCGCCACAGCTAATAAAGTACGCACGATTCGTAAACTGACGCTTGAAAGACAACAAGATGAATTAATCTTGGAAGTAGAAGGCGATGGCTTTCTTTACAATATGGTGCGTACGATTGCAGGTGTATTATTAGCTGTGGGAATTGGCTGGGATGAACCCGAAGACGTACAGAAGATCCTGTTGGCGAAAGATAGGCAAAAAGCGGGAAAGACAGCGCCAGCACATGGTTTATACCTGATGGAAGTGACATATGGAGACCATGGCAACTAATCCTGGTGTTTTCATAAAAACGCTTGACTTTATTGTTGATAAAGGTTAACATGATAAATGGTATTTCAATAACCCCACAATAAGCCCCGGAAGTTTATTTGTGTTTAGGGATAGAGAAAACAATGGAACAGATTGATATTTTTAGGAGGATTACACTATGCGCACAACATTCATGGCTAAAGGTCACGAAGTAGAACGTAAATGGCTCGTTGTCGACGCTGAAGGACAAACGCTTGGACGTCTTGCTTCAGAAGTTGCAACACTTTTACGCGGTAAACATAAACCAACGTTTACACCACATGTTGATACAGGTGACCACGTCATCATCATCAATGCAGAAAAAATTCAATTGACTGGTAACAAGTTGAAAGATAAAATGTATTACCGTCACTCTGGGTACACAGGCAGCATCAAGTCTCGTACAGCGCTTGAAATGCGTACAAACTACCCAGTGAAAATGCTTGAACTTGCGATCAAAGGAATGCTTCCAAACGGTCCTCTAGGTCGTCAAACAATCAAGAAATTGCACGTTTATGCTGGACCAGAACATCAGCACGCAGCACAAAAACCAGAAGCATTTGAGCTTCGCGGTTAATTAAGAGGAGGAAACACACTTGGCACAAGTACAATATATCGGCACTGGCCGTCGTAAAAGTTCAGTAGCTCGTGTACGTCTAGTTCCTGGCGAAGGTAAAATTGTCGTCAACAACCGTGACGTAGAAGACTACGTACCATTCGAAACACTTCGTGAAGTTATTAAACAACCACTAGTTGCAACAGAAACACTTGGAAGCTACGATATCCACGTGAACGTAAACGGTGGAGGCTATACAGGTCAAGCAGGCGCAATCCGTCACGGCGTTGCTCGTGCATTGTTAACTGTAGATCCTGATTTCCGTCCAGCATTGAAATCAGCAGGACTTCTAACACGTGACCCACGTATGAAAGAACGTAAGAAACCAGGTCTTCGCGGCGCTCGTCGTGCACCTCAGTTCTCAAAACGTTAATAGAAACACTTTTAAAACTCTCCCGATTATCTCGGGAGAGTTTTTTATTTTACCAAGCCTATTGCTTAACGATATTATGTATAATTCTCTCGTTCATTTAGTTTAAAATGATTTTGACTATGGCAATTGGATGGAGTGAGGCTGACTTAGAGTGTCTTGCGGCTTGAGCTTCCAGACGATACGCTTTCCTGAAGGGGCGCGGTGGACCTCCAAACGCTGCGAGTTACACCTGTCAAAAGCAAAGATGTGCTCCTTCTCGCTGCGCTTCACTCGCAAAAGCCGTCCTTCGCTACGGCTTTTCCTGAACCTCCCGGAGTCGATCGTCTGTAAGTCGCCAGCCGTACTTAGTGTGTGCAAGACAGGTTGATCACTCTTTGTAGGTAGTGAAAAATACGTGGGCTTGTCTGCTACTTCATGTTCGTTTATTAGATGGAGTGACGCTGACTTAGAGAGTCTTGCGGCTTGCGCTTCCAGACGATACGCTTTCCGGAGGGGACGCGGTGGACCTCGCAAAAGTGCGCTGCGAGTTACACCTGTCGTCCTGATCCTCTCGGAGTCGATCGTCTTCCAGCTTCAGCCGAAACTTAGCGTGTGCAAGACAGGTCGATCATTCTTTGTATGTGGTGAAAGACCAACTAAATAGACTTGTCTGATACAATGCGACCGTTTTGAAGTTGAAAAGCGGTGAAGTGTTGCTAGCTACTATGACTGTTTCGACGAACTGAGTGAAAAAAGCAATGACTCTATATGTATTCAATCAGGCAATCCAAAGCTTTATCTACACTGTTCAGGAAGTAGAGCTTACCATACTCTATTTCTGGACGAACACAAACTGACTTACGAACACAAATTCAAGGATTCTCCCGGAAGAACCGGCGACTCCTGGAGGATCAGGACGACAGGCGTAATCGCCAAAGAACTTCTGGCGAGTCCGCCGCGTCCCCTCAGGAAAGCGTCCGGTTCTGCAGGGAGAATCCTAGCACGTACACTCTTTTTCTGCACTGCAAAGGAGAAGTCACTTATCCCACTCCAACTTCTGTCCGAACACCAACTGACTTCCCGACACAACCTCAAGGATTCTCCCGGAAGAACCGGCGACTCCTGGAGGATCAGCGAGAGCCGTAGCGAAGGACGGCTTTTGCGAGTGAAGCGCAGCGAGAAGGAGCACATCTTTGCACTTGACAGGTGTAATCGCCAACGCACTTTTGGCGAGTCCACCGCGGCCCCTCAGGAAAGCGTCCGATTTTGTAGTGAGAATCCTCAAACGTACACTTATTTTCTGCCCTGTAAACGCCAATTCCTTTCTTTGGATAATCAACAGGTTTGTTGTTTTACAAAACCTATAATCAGTTGACCTTTCTACTCCCTTCGCCTACAATGAAAGCAATCAATGAAATATATATTACCGCTAGGGGTGCTCAAATTGGAGCTGAGAGAAGCGATACGCTTTAACCCTTTTCTACTTGATCCGGTTCGTACCGGCGTAAGGAAGTGGTGAGGATATGTTGCTTTTTCGATAGAGCAAAATCTCTCTGCCGCTTCTTACTGAGAAGCGGTTTTTCATTTGATCAAAGAAAAGGAGAGAGTTGACATGAAGTTCACAGAACGATTGTTGGAGAAGACTTTACCGATTTGGAGGCAGAATCATAGCCATCCATTTGTGCAAGGGATCGCGGATGGTACGTTGGATTCGGATAAATTCCGGTTCTATATGGTTCAGGATTATTTATATTTAATTGATTATGCGAAAGTATTTGCGGTAGGTGCGATGAAAGCGACAGACGTACAGACGATGGGGAAATTCGCTGCCTTGCTTGATGGTACGTTGAATACAGAGATGGAATTGCATCGTAACTATGCAGCGCGCTTTGGAATATCTGAAGAAGAGCTGGAAAATGCCAAGCCTTCTCCTATCGTTTTGGCATATACGCATTATATGCTTCATGTAAGTCAAAACGGTTCGCTCGCTGAAGTGATTGCTGCTTTGCTTCCTTGTGCATGGAGTTACTGGGAAATCGGCAAAGAACTCGCTGAACTGCCAGGTGCAACCGATAATCCGCTGTATGGCGACTGGATTCGTATGTATGCATCTGAAGAATTCGGTGAACTTGCCCAGTGGTGTATCGAGTTAATGGATGAAGCTGCTGAAGGAAAGCCGGAAACGGAACTTGCGCGACTGGAAGAAATTTTCTTAAATACGACACGTTTCGAGTATATGTTTTGGGATATGGCCAACACGAAGCAAATGTGGCCTGGCGTACAAGAAGAACAAGCCATTTTGTAAGCTGGAATGTAAAGAGTGAAAGTAGCGCATGCTATCCGTAAAGGAGGTGTGCGCTATTTTTCGTGAATTATTCATTGCAGTAGGAGTTCTGTTAGCAACAAGTGTTCCGTCATTTGAGTCATCTGCTATGAGTAAAATAGAAGTCCCCGCCTATGCAAAATGGTCGCGGCTTGCCATTAAGCAAACGATGAAGAAATATCCACAAGCCGACATAACGGACTATTTGCATATCGCTAGTCAGGAAGGGGAGAAGGTTAGTGTGGAGAAATTCCGGCTTTGGCTGAAAGAAGGAAGCCGTGAATTCGGTGTAGTCGTAACCGTAACATTCTCCGCTGAAACAGGTCAATTGATCGGGGTAGAGTATCAAGAAGTGTAGAACTAAAAAACCTTCATGCGTACAGGCATGAAGGTTTTCGTTTCTTAAAACTTTTTTGCTAGCTCCGAAAGTTTCGTGCGGCAAGCTTCTCGCATATTGTCAGGATTTGAAGAATTAACATCAATGCCTTCTGCAATGACAGAATGAAAATCATAAATACCTAAGAATGACATAATAGCTTTCAAATAACTTTCGGAAAACTCCAGTTTGGCATTTTCGCCTTCCGAATAAAAGCCGCCACGCGTTTCCACTAATAGACAAGGTCGATCTTCCAGTAAACCTTTCGCTCCATCTGCTGTGTAATGAAAGGTTTTGCCTACAATACAAATTGTATCCATATAGGCTTTTAACATTGGCGGGAAACTTAAGTTCCAAAAAGGAGCAGAGAAGACCACTTTATCTGCTGCCATGAATTGATCAGTTAGTTCATCCATCCGCTCACTTTTCTCTTGCTCAATTGATGTAAGTTGTTCTTTTGCAGCAAACTTCCCCCATGCACGAAACACGTCAACGTCCAAAAAAGGAATATCAGCATTGTATAAATCGAGTATTTCAATTTCATCTTGTGGGTTATGTAGTTTGTATTCATTTAAAAAATGGTTCGCTAACTTGCAAGAATCCGACTGGTCATCAGTTTTAGGATTTACTTTAATATATAATAACGTGCTTATTACCAACGCCCCCTAATTTTAACATACTAATTAACTATAATTGTAATATAGGTAGTATGCAATAGTACAATGAAAGTATCCCCCCGTCCTTTAAAAGTACGAGGGAAGAAATCATTCTGGATCTTTTTGATAAAAGAAATTTGGTGTAACGATATTATTCTTGTATGGCTTGTGATAGACATGTGTAGCAGCGGGCGACAAAGGCGGAATGAGCCACATCCAGTTACCTGTCACCGCTCTGCCGCATGACTGTTCTTTTTTCTCGAATACTTTGAACTGCTTGGCGGCTGTATGATGATCCACTAATGTGACACCGGCTTGTTGGAAAGAATGCAGGACAGCGATATTCAGTTCAACCAGCGCTTTATCAATCCATAAAGATCTGTTGGAGTTTGTATTGAGTCCCATCAGTTTTGCCATGCTCGGCAACATGTTGTAGCGATCTGCATCCGCCAGATTCCGTGCCCCAATTTCAGTACCCATATACCAGCCGTTAAAAGGAGCCATTGGGTAGTCTATGCCGCCAATTTCTAAGCGCATATTTGAAATGATCGGGACGGCATGCCATTTCATATTCAGTTCATCCACTCCATGAATCTCAGGATGGCTGATGGGAACTTCCTTCACACAATCTGTTGGTAGTTCGAAGAGTTCGGGTGCTTTGCCGTGCTCTTGAATGACTAGCGGCAATACATCAAATGGTGTGTGTGCCCCTACCCAGCCCAGTCGTTCACACATCTCTGTCATATGAATGTTCGCTGAATCACCGAGCACTGCTGCTTCTTTTTTATAGCCGGCGTATCGAATCAATTGATGATTCCAAATACGCAGAGGGTCAATCCCGTCTGTACGGGGGGCAAACACCGTAATAGTTGAACGAATGTCCCCGCCATTTGTTGCATAGTCGATATGATGGACAAGTTTTTCAAATGCTTCTTCAGCAGTTTGGACTTGTCGTTCGTCAAACACTTCTAACGTCTCCCAAAGCAACCGACCGATGCATCGGTTACTATTTCGCCAAGCCATTTTCGCGCCATGTTTCAATTCAAATTCTGTATGCGTATATGTTCCCGTCTCGATGATTTCCTGTTCGATTTCCTGTACACGTAATGTTTGCTGTTGTGGTGACAATCCCAGTTCCTCATAGCAGCTATGGATAAAACGTGCGGCTTCCTGGAATAGCCCGATCCGATTTGTAGATAAAACCATAGTTAATCAACTCCATAAGTTGAGTCTAGCACGTAGTTCACTAAAGGAAATGACTGAATTTCGCCGAATTGACGACTTTTTCAAATTAGTAAGAGTCTAATAATGTATCTAGCATATGGAGTCCTGTCGTTTTCGGATAGGTTTGATATAACTGGCTGGCTAAACGTACAGGATCGCCGAAAAAGTATCGTTCGTATTGTGTTTGTCTAGTACCGAAAGAACTCATCGTCAAGTCCCATGCAACGCGGAAAATTTTTACCCGATTTTCCGCTGTATCGGAAGCCCCTTGAAGATATTTCTCGAGGTCAGGTTCTATAGCACAATGAAAGTCTTTTTCAGTCGGTAATGCAATCATGCCGCTCGCACCAATCAGCTGAATGATTTCACTAAAACGGGGGAAAATCTTAGAAGACAGAGCGCTGGCGGCTTGTAAAGGTTGTAAGCTAGGGCGCATATAGCCCCATGAATCTAAGGCAGCCTCTTGCTCCGCTCGAATTAATAAAGCTTTCAACGTTTCTAAACCTAAAATAATTTCCGATAGCTTTTCTTGAACATGAAGATATTCTCCTATATTGATTGTTTGAACAACTTTCTGTGCAACACTAAGTATAAATTCAGTTTTAACGATTTGTCTCGTCAGTACTTGATGAATCGCAAATGGATGAAAAGAACTGACGGAAAAGAAATCAGCAGCCACTTCTACATTGCGATAGAAGAAGACACAATCCCATGGGATGATGACATGATCGAACACTACAATAGAATCGGGTTCTTCAAATCGTGAGCTGAGCGGATAATTGAATGACGACTCTCCGCCAACAAATGATTCGCGGCAAATAAAACGCAGTCCTTTTGTGTCTGAAGGAATAGAAAATGCGAACGCTTCATCGGGATCTCCGAGGAATCTAGGGGCACTGAAAATTAGAACTTCATCGGTAAGACCGCCTTGAGTGGCGAGAAGTTTTGCTCCTTTCACGATTAATCCTTCGTCTGAAGTCCCGATAATCTTCGCGGAAATAGGTTCAGCCGACATTTCGAAGTAACTTTGTGAGCGATTAACTTGCGGGTTGACGAAGCTGTGCGTAAAAGACAAATCCTGATCGCGTGCACGTTCGTAAAGCGCCTGGATATGTGCGGGGAAACAATTTTCCTTCCCTATAAAATGATAGGCGGAAGAAGCAAAGCTCATGATGACAGAGTTTAAATAATCAGGACTTCTTCCGACTAAACCGTAAGTTGTTCGTGCCCATTGCTCCATCATGTTCCGCCGCCTCCGCAAATCATCGACAGTTTTCGGTTGTAAGTAAGAGAGGCCGACCCGTTCTTTCGTTTTAGGTGACGTAAACGTCATAGATTCAAGATTCACCAGTTGAAGGTCGTAAAGTGATGCTTTGGTTTTCATAATTCCTTTGAACGCTGGATGTTGAGAAATCGGTTGTTGAATCCGCTGTCCATCTAACCAAATTTCAGTCTGCATGTGATCGATTCGCTTGATGAATTGACTGCCTGATATGGCTCCCACTGTGTACCTCCTTTTTTATAGAGTATTCAACAACCGTTCGATATGATTTAAAAATGACATCTGCATTCCACAATTAATTTTGCTACAATGGAAGGAAAAGATTAGACGGGTAGGCGATAAATTATATGAGTATGTTTGAAGAAGAATTGCTGGTGGAATATATTGTAGCGAGCACGAACCTTTATGGCGTCACTCCATTTGAGCATGTGTGTATCGTATATAATGAGCAAAATGAAAGCAAAATTCAAATGGAGGATTTCACAACATTCGTCACTTCTGCAACTGTACAAGCGATGTTGGAAGAGCGGTTTGTCTTTGTGGTAGATGGCGAATTCATTTCTGAAGCCATCGATTCTACGGAAGAAAAAGATAGATTGGATCAAGCGGTGAGAGGGAAACCATATTATGTGCCCGATCGTACGGAATTTTTAAAGTTTGTGGATGAACAATATTTTCAACGCACACCACAGCAAGAGCAGTTGAAACAATTACTACGTGAAGATTATGAGGATTCGCTGCCGATTGATGAAGAGGTCGCGGGACTTGTTTACAATGTACAAGTGAGTGGCGGTGGTTTCTCTAGCGTATTATCTATGTTCCTCGAAGATTTGCAGCTGCCAATTCAACAAGCTGAACGCTACATTCCGGTAATTATTGAAATCGCCGAAACTACTAGATTGTGGGAACATAAAGGACATACACAAAAGGAATTACTATATATGATGAGTTAAATTTTCTGCATGGAAAGTAATTTTGCTTGTACCGCACTTAGTTGCTGTTCGTTACATGTGGCGACTCCTGCGGAAACGGCTGAGGCCGTGCCCGCGGAAAGCGTCCGCCTGTAACGGACAGCAACTTTTTTAGGTGAATGCAGCTTTTTATTCTCATCTTATATAGCATAGAGAGTTAGTGCGTTTCTATAGACAACCATTCTACAGTCCATATAGAATAGAATTAAATCACATACGATGGAGGGTATTAATCATGGCATTGAAAGAGTTGACAGCGAAAGAAGTGCAAGAACAATTAGAAAACGGTAAAGCACTTCATATCATTGATGTACGAGAAGATGATGAAGTAGCGCAAGGAATGATCCCGGGCGCTACACATATCGCATTAGGAGATCTACCGATTGAAATGCATGACTTGGATCAAGAGACGCCTTATATTCTTGTGTGCCGGTCGGGCGGCAGAAGCGGTCGTGCCCAAGAAATTATGGCGGATGAAGGTTTTGATGTAACGAACATGACAGGCGGTATGCTCGATTGGGAAGGTCAAACTGAATAAATAAACGCTAGCCGAAAGAGTGAAAAACTCTTTCGGCTTTTTTGTCGTAAGCAATGGATTCATACATAACCGTAAATGTCCAAGCGTATAGTGAAAGTAAAAGGCGGTGTATAGATGAAAAAATGGCTTGTGGCAGGATTGCTGTTGTTTTTTTCATTGGGCGGTGTGTGGTACGGAGTGAAAGCGTCTGATCGCGGGTTCTTCATGCCAGCAGAATTAGGTGGTGTGAAAATTATGATTGATCCCGGGCATGGCGGAGAAGACGGCGGAGCTTCTGCAGAAAGTATAGTGGAGAAAGATATTACATTAAATATTTCCCATGAAGTCCGAAAAATACTGGAGAAAAAAGGTGCTACTGTCTTGATGACGCGGGAAAAAGAAGGCGATGCAGTAGCAGAACATGCACCCTCTGAGCAATTCCACTCCAATAGAAGTCGCAAATTTGCAGACTTGAAATTGCGGGAAAGTATGGCCATCGAAGAAAATCCAGATCTCTTTATCAGCATTCATGTCAATGCGATCCCAGAAGAACGTTGGAGGGGAGCGCAAGTATTTTATCATCCATATGGTCATCCGGCAGGTAAACTATTGGCTACATCGATTCAAGATGAAATGCGTGGTCAGCTGAAAAATACAGATCGAGAGGCTATGAAAATTACGGGCGTATATTTATTGAAAAAAGTTCCTGTTCCTGCTGTTCTTGTAGAAACAGGCTTCTTATCCAATCCGGAAGAGCGCAAATTATTGGCGAGTAAATCCTATCAGAAAAAAGTGGCAGCTGCAATTGTAGATGGAATTATAAAATATGAACATGCAGAAGAACAATGAGCCAAATGGGGGTTGGCTAGATAGGGAATATGCTATACTGAGGGGGAATGATTGAATTTAGTTAGGAGTGTAGACCGTGATTAATGAACAACAAGTTCGAGAATTGATTGGCGCATTGGAAGATCCGTTTTTACATAAAACATTGGCAGAAACGAATGGTGTTGTAGGCGTTACGATTAAGCCGGAAAAACAACATGTCAGTGTGAAAGTAGCCATTGCGAAAGTGAATACTGGTGAGCAATTGACGCTCCAATCAAAAGTAGTCGAAGTATTGAAAGAGGCAGGTGCGGACTCTGTCGGTATCCGTTTTGAAGAGTTGCCGAAAGAAGTATTGGAACAATTCCGAGGAACTGTAACAGAAGCAGAGCCACAAGATATTTTATCTCCTTTGTCAACGATTGAATTTATATCGATTGCCTCCGGAAAAGGCGGCGTAGGTAAGTCTACAGTTTCTGTCAATTTGGCAGTAGCTTTGGCAAGACGCGGCAAAAAGGTCGGGTTAATCGATGCAGATATTTATGGATTCAGTGTGCCCGACATGATGGGGATTACAGCTATGCCTGAAGTAAAGCAAGACCGCATTATTCCTGTGGAGCGTTTTGGTGTAAAAGTAATCTCTATGGGCTTTTTCGTAGAAGATAATGCACCGGTCGTATGGCGTGGACCTATGCTTGGAAAAGTATTAGATCAATTCTTCCGCGATGTAGACTGGGGAGATTTGGATTACTTGCTGCTTGACCTACCACCGGGTACGGGGGATGTCGCGCTTGATATTCATCAAATGATTCCGGCTTCGAAAGAAATTGTTGTAACGACCCCGCATCCAACAGCCGCATTTGTAGCTGCCCGCGCAGGAGCGATGGCATTGCAAACGGATCATGAACTACTTGGAGTCATTGAAAATATGGCATGGTTTGAATCTAAGACGTCAGGTGAGAGGGAATACGTCTTCGGTCAAGGTGGCGGCGTTCGTCTATCGGAAGAACTGCGTACAGAGCTATTGGGTCAAATCCCATTAGGACAGCCTGACTGGAACGAAGTAGAATTTGCTCCATCTGTTTATGGTGAAGATCATCCGATCGGGCAAATTTACCTGCAAGTTGCAGACACTGTTATTGATAAATGTTCTAAAAAGTGATCAGTAGGCGAGGGGGGGTCATTCTCCTCCGCCTGTTTTTTTATCTTCCTCTCCACCTTTATCCTCTTTATCACTTGCTTCAGCTGTCCCTTTTCCAGCTTTCATAATTAGCTGTTGCCACTTTGCTTGCATCAGTGGGCTATTGATCGTATCTTCCACGGCTTTCTCCATTTCTTTCTTCAAAGCACTCGAGTTTACAATCTTCTCCATCTGTTTCATCATATCAGGCTGTCCAAAGAACTTTTCCATTTCCTTTTGGAACGATGCATCTCCCATTAAATCTTTCATAATGTCTGCTTGCTGTTTTTTCATGCTTTTTGCAATAGCTTCTGTAAACTTAGGATCCTCAAAAGCAGTTTTCCAAAAGCGCTCTCCTTCTTTAGAAAGAAGAACATTTTCAATACTTTGCTTAACTTCTGGTTGTTCCAACACTAATAACTCCCGAAATTCAGGATCTGTCATTAATTTCCGCAAAGCTTTCTTTCCATCTTCCGTCTGGATTGCATCCGTCATCATTTTTTTCATCTCATCATAACTCGGACCTGCTTGGTGTCCTCCGCTGCAACCCGCCAAGAATAGAAGGAATAGAAAAAGACCTATAATTTTTTTCATTCCAATCAACCTTCCACTTGTATTTTCATTTATTGTTCACAATATTAGAAGGAATATGCATGATTCGTTCAATGAAATAGATTTTTATGTCGAACGTTGATACACTAGAAGGGACATGAAAAAAAGGGGAACAGTGCTGTGACAATACGAAATTGGGTTAAATTTTTCTTGCGCGCGATGGCAATTGGTGGAGCAATTACTGCTGTTGTCGGACTAATTGTACGTTGGGACTTTTTTTATGGATATATTCAGGCAGGCGAGATGTGGCAATTTCTCGGTGCTTTTTTATGGATGGTCTTTTTAGGATTTACGATGAGTGTTGTAGCTCAAATGGGCTTCTTCGCTTATTTAACAGTTCATCAATTTGGTGTCAATATGTTCAGAACACTGACTTTGTGGAACTGGGTACAAATGCTGATTATAGTAGTTGTTTTATTTGATTTAGTGTTTTTCCGTTTCCAGTTAACGAAAGCTGATACGGGTCGCACCGTATTATATATTTTCTTGTTGCTGACGTTAATTGTAGTATCTGCCGTCACGGCTTACTTTAAAGCACAGTGGACAAAAAAACATGCGTTGATTTCTGCGTTGTTTTTTATGATTGTGATCACTACTTTGGAGTGGCTGCCTGCTCTTATGGTAACTTCAGGGAATCGTGATGAATGGGTAACGATTTTACTTTTCCCTTTATTGGCTGTAAATGCGTTTCAATTATTGATTTTGCCTAAGTATAATAGGCAGTCTGATATAGACAAAGAGAAGTTGGATAAACGCCGTGATGAACGGAAAAAGGCTAAGACGCAAAAGAAGTCTGCTAAAGCAAAATGAATGTGGCGGGGATGTAGGTTGTAAAAGGCTGTCCAGAAAGTCAGAGGTATCTGATTTTCTGCGATGGTCTTTTTTGTATAAAATCAAGCTTGTTGATTATCCAAAGAAAGGAATCAGCATTTGGAAATGAGGTGCTTTTGGCAAGTGGTTGTTGAGGTTTTGTCCACAAGCCAGTTGGTGTTCGTTCAGAAGTTGGAGTGGGGTAAGTGACTTCTCCTTTGTCGTGCGGAAAAAGAGTGTACGTGTTAGGATTCTCCTGAGGAGAAAGCGTATCGTCTAGAAGCGTAAGCCGCAAGACGCTCCAAGTCAGCCTCACTCCATCCAACTGCTATAGTCAAATTCGTTTTAAACTAAATGAACGAAAGAATTATATATAATATGGTTAAGCAATAGGCTTGATGTACAATAATTGTTTATTGGGTAGTTACTTTTTAGGAAGTGGTTGTGCTAACTTTTGGATTTGCACTTCTGGAGGTTTCGTTTTCGACGGCTCAAGTAGACGCTGTGGAAAGTGTGCATTTTGGTAAGTGATGTTTGTTTCTTTGAGATAGTTTTATTTTGGAGCTTTTTTAGTTTTTATATGTGGCTGGAATAACAGGTCTTCGACAGACTGAAAGGTACGGTTAGATGACAGTCTTTCTAAATCGTGTAAATTTATGCGTTCTTTGCGATGATGAGGTACGGAAATGATTTCGCCTTCTTTTTTTACCGGTAAGTTGCCGCCCTTCCAGTGGATCGTTGAACCGAGTGCGTTGATTTCGAGTGTGCGTAATTGTTGAAGCAACAGTTGTGGGAATTGCTCATCTACGGTACGAAACCATAGTGGTTTTGTGTCAAATACTTCTTCAAACGCTTTTACTTGTTGGATGATGAATTCTGGATCTTGTTCGTACAGTGTTCCTTCTGCACCGAGTAATGCCACAGGGAATGATCGTTCTTTTATTTTCTCGACAAGTAGCGGAAAACGAGTGACCCAATCCATATCAACGAATAATAATGGGGGAGTGGGAGTGAGTTGGTCAAGAAGTTTGTCCACTTCTTGGTCACCGAATGAGATATCAACGGTCAATGCTGAACCTTGTACACCTCTTACTATGACAATAGGATCTTCAGTTAAACGAAAAACAGTTACAACTGAAGAGGAAGGCGTAAACAGTTGTGGTATAAATAATACACCACAAAAAGTTAGAATAAAAAGTAGTACAATTTTCTTTATCATAAAATTCTCCTCATTCATATAAATTATAAAGTACTATATGAAAAAAGACGTAACTATATGACGCGTCTAATAGACATTAAAAGAGTAGGTAAAGAATTAAAAAATAGTGGTTGCACGTGTTTTAAATACATGATATAATAGTTTTTGTCGTTAGGGATTAACACTAACGTTTGTATTATTCCGCAGTAGCTCAGTGGTAGAGCAATCGGCTGTTAACCGATCGGTCGTAAGTTCGAGTCTTACCTGCGGAGTCATTTTTTTGCTTCTATAGCTCAGCAGGTAGAGTGCTTCCATGGTAAGGAAGAGGTCGCCGGTTCGAGCCCGGCTAGAAGCTTCCTCACATAAATGGCCCCTTGGTCAAGCGGTTAAGACACCGCCCTTTCACGGCGGTATCACGGGTTCGAATCCCGTAGGGGTCACCAATTTCTATGAATACATATAACACGGTGGGGTAGCGAAGTGGCTAAACGCGGCGGACTGTAAATCCGCTCCCTCCGGGTTCGGCGGTTCGAATCCGTCCCCCACCACCATGTTTGTTTTACTAAGTAAATTTAATTTGTAACTAGCTGCACTTTGGGGTATAGCCAAGCGGTAAGGCAACGGACTTTGACTCCGTCACTCGTTGGTTCGAATCCAGCTACCCCAGCCATTTTATTAACACTTTATAGTAATTGTGTCGAATCCTTATTATTTTTAAAATAATGAAGGGTTTTTTTGTGTAGAAAATTGTAGAATTATGGGGAATAAAACGAAAAATCATGTATAATAATCAGTAGTATGTATAGATAAATTGGCTATCGATATATATATTAAAAATATGCTTACATAGGGATTGTGATATAAAAATGCAGGAATTTCTAAATGGCTTAGAGAAGTTTACTGGAAAAGATAGTGAAGAGGGATTGAAGAGAATCCTTGGTGATATCGCCTATACGCTAGAGCAGGCAGCTATCGTCTCCATTACTGATTCTCGCGGCATTATACAGTATGCCAATGAACATTTTGAAAAGCTGTCAAAATTCCCGTTGGAAGAACTGATCGGTGCCAAGCAAAGTATAGTCAATTCAGGCTATCATGACGCGTCATTTTTTAAAAATATGTGGGCTACTATAGGTAGAGGCGATACGTGGCGTGGTGATATTTGTAATCTTACAAAAGATGGCACGTACTATTGGGTAGATACTACAATTGTTCCATTTTTAAATGAAAGTAATAAACCGTATCAGTATGTCTCCATTCGTTATGACATTACTGAACGAAAATTAATGGAAGAGGAAATACGTAAAAGTGCGGAACTGTATGAGATTATTACAGCGAATGCGTCTGATTTTATAGCTATTATAGATCGAGAAGGTCAATTTAAATATGTATCCCCTTCCTTTGAGAAATTACTAGGATACGAGTTAAATAGTATGAGTGAAAATACCTTTTATTCATTAATTGACTCTAAAAACCGTCAAAAAGTGGAGAGAAGAGTGAAGCAATTCAAAGGCTATCATCGCCGAACGATGAGTCTGGAATTTACATTTCAAGATGTCGAAGGCGGTTCTCATGTGATGGAAGCTAAAATGAATGAAGTAAAAGACTCAATCGCTTATGTAGATAAGTTATTGGTTGTCATGCGTGATGTGACCGAACGTGTGAAGTCTGAGGAGAAAATCAGACATCTCGTATACAATGATCAGTTGACTTCTTTAATGAACCGCAACTCGTTCAGAGAACAACTGGCACTAGCTTTTGAACGGGCGCGTACAAGAAATCAAGTATTCGCTCTCGTTCATATGAACATTGACCGCTTGCGCTATGCAAATGATTTATTCGGCCACGAAGCAGGAGATTATTTACTGGCGATGGTAGGAGAAAGACTTAAGCACCGGACGGGTCCTGAAAGTTTGCTAGCGCGTATAGCGGGAGATGAATTTGCGTTTATAGTGACAGGTTTGACAGAGGAGTCAGAAATATTTAATTATGCTGAAGAAGTGAGGAAATACTTGGAGCAACCTATACAAATAGGGAGACAAACGTATAATTTATCTATCAGTTGCGGAATTTCTATTTACCCCGAACATGCGAATCAGCCATCGGAATTAGTTACGAAAGCTACACTGGCACTTGGTAAGGTTAAGTTGCGTGGTGGGGGCGATAGCGAGATGTATGAACACGGTACGTCTAAAATGTCGTTAGAACGTATTTTATTGGAAAATGAATTACGTAAAAGTGTGCAACAACAACATTTCTACTTGGAATATCAACCGAAAGTCTTCTTGGGCACAGGGGAATTGACTGGAGTAGAAGCGTTGGTTCGCTGGAAACACCCGGATTTAGGTATTATCCCTCCGATGAAGTTTATTCCGTTGGCTGAAGAGACGAAAATCATTGTTCCATTAGGTGAATGGATCTTACGTGAAGTGTGTAAACAGGCACAAGCAGAAATAGCTGAAGGATCCTTCTGCCGTTTTGCGGTGAACGTGTCTACTGTTCAGATTAAAGAAGACGGTTATGTGGACTCTGTCTTGAATATTATAAATGAATTCGGTATTCCAGCGGATATGCTTGAACTAGAGTTAACAGAGAGTTCATTTATGGACACAGAGGGTATGAAAGAAGAGATTCAAAAACTACGCAACGCAGGGTTGTCAGTAGCTATCGATGATTTTGGAACGGGCTATAGCACATTCAGTTATATAAAAGAACTGCCAGCTGATACGCTGAAGATCGATATGGCATTTGTAAGAGATATATTGGAAAATGAAAATAGTCAAGCGATCATAAAGGCGATAGTTACTCTCGCCGATACAGCAGGTTTAAATGTAGTGGCAGAAGGCATAGAAAAGAAAGAACAGGCAGATATGCTGTATAGTTTAGGCTGCCGAGAAGGACAAGGGTATTATTATGGACGTCCGACCATACTAGACGAAGCTAAACAACGAGTGGGAAAATAACATAGAGAATAGCTTGGAGGAATTACAATGCGTACATTAGATATTATGATGATTGGTGTACCGGTAGATCTAGGTCAAAGTCGACGAGGGGTAGATATGGGGCCAAGTGCCATTCGCTATGCGGGCGCGGTAGAACGGCTTGAATCATTAGGACACCGAGTGGAAGATTGCGGTAATATTGCTGTTTCACCTGTGCGTGAAAAAACAGATACGCAAAAGGGACTCAAAAATTTGTCGGAAGTAACTTCTGTATCAGAAGAACTGGCAACTGTCGTTTCGGACAGCGTAGCGAATAAAAAATTCCCATTAATTCTTGGGGGAGATCATAGTATCGCAATTGGAACACTGGCAGGACTGGCTGATCACTATTCCAATTTGGGCGTCATTTGGTACGATGCTCACGCAGATATGAATACGAGTGAAACATCACCATCAGGAAACATTCATGGGATGCCACTCGCGGTCAGTATTGGTCTAGGACATGATCAACTTGTCAATGTACACCGTGCGGGAGCAAAAATCGATCCGAAGAATATCGTCATTATTGGAGCGCGCGCACTGGATCCGGGAGAACGGCAATTGATTAAAGAAAAAGGCGTTACCGTATTTACTATGCATGAAATCGACCGCTATGGCATGTCTGCTGTTATTCAACAAACGCTTCAACATTTTGAAGATCGAAAAGTGGATGGCGTGCACTTATCGTTGGATTTAGATGGCTTAGATCCCCTATACACACCTGGTGTAGGAACGCCGGTGCCTGGTGGAATCACGTATAGAGAAAGTCATCTAGCGCTTGAGTTATTAGAAGATGCAGATGTCATTACGTCTGCTGAGTTTGTGGAAGTCAATCCTATTTTAGACGAGTATAACAAAACGGCTGATGTAGCAGTTGGTTTAATTGGTTCGTTGTTTGGGGAAAAATTATTATAATATTCAAAAGTGATAGTCGCTATATAGCGCTGTCACTTTTTTTGCATAACATTCCTATCTTTTAGGTGATAAAAAATGATAAAGTAGAATTGGACATAAAAAATATAAAAAATGAAACCAAATCACGAATGTAACGTATATAAAGGGACAGCCGCACAGAGCGGAGGATGAAGCCTATTGGATGAATTAATTACGAAACGAGTACAAGAAGTGTTAAATGGTAATCAAGAAGCCTTCGAGGAGATCGTCATTCATTTTCAACATCGTTTATATCAAGTATGTTACCGTATGCTAAATAACGCTGCGGAAGCCGAAGATATTGCACAGGAAGCATTTGTACGTGCGTATGTGAATTTAGAGACGTATGATCAAAAGCGAAAGTTTTCTACATGGCTGTATCGTATAGCCACAAACTTATGTATAGACAGAATCCGTAAGAAAAAACCAGACTACTATTTGGATGCGACAGTGCCAGGAACCGATGGGTTGGATATGTATTCACAACTAGCGACGAACCATCAGTTACCTGAAGAAGAAGTAGAGAAATTGGAAATGAAAGATCGAGTTCAATACGAAGTAAACAGGCTGCCCGATAAATACCGAACGATTATTATTTTGCGCTATATGGAAGACCTACAGTTGCAGGAAATTGCTGATATTTTAGAGATGCCTTTGGGAACTGTTAAAACCCGGGTGCATCGTGGAAGAGAAGCCCTTCGGCAACAAATGGGGAGTATGTAGGAGGTTGGATTCATGGAAAAATGTCCTAAGCATGTTGTCCATTATATACATTTATATTTAGATGGCGAAATAAGTGCAGAAGAAGAAACTCTTATGAATGATCATTTAATCACGTGTGAAGAGTGCCGAACTGTATTGGAAGAGCTAGAAGAAACGGTGTCATTATTCAAAGAGGTGGCAATTATAGAAGCGCCGCCAGGATTTGTTGACAGAGTAGCGCAAAGATTGTCTCAACCGACTATACGAAAAGGTCCTAAGAAATGGTTTCGTCAACATCCATTTATGGCAGCCGCCGCCTTATTCCTGCTCTTAATGAGTGCATCTTTCTTTTCGAGTTTTGAAAATGAACAGCAATTTTCATTTACAAAACAACCGAACATCATTGTTGAAGGCGAGACGGTTGTAGTGCCTGCAGGTGAAGTAGTAAAAGGAGATCTCGTAGTGAAAAATGGAAATCTGAGAATTGAAGGAGAAGTCGATGGTGACGTTACAGTAATCAGAGGTTCCAAGTATATGGCTTCTACTGCTGTTATTACGGGTTCGAGCGAAGAAGTGAATGAAGTTTTTGATTGGCTTTGGTATAAAATCAAAACTGTCGTAAAAGATGTTCTGCCGCCGTCCAAAGAGTCGAAAACAGAAGTGGATTAATATAAAAATAAAAATAAGTGATGCAAGCGGAAATGGCTTGTGCATCACTTTATTTGTGATTCCAAGTGTAGTATGCCGTTTCTGTAGGCATGTTAGCTTGTGATTATGCTATACTAAATAAATAAGAACATTTGTAAAAGGTAGGGGAAGCACATGCCAGGTTTGGAGCAAGTAACAACAATAGCACCGATAGAAATACTGAAGATTATAGTGGATGTGCTTCTTGTTTGGTTTGTACTCTATAAGTTAATTACTATAATTAAAGGTACAAAAGCCGTTCAACTACTAAAAGGGATTTTTGTCATTCTAATTGGACGATACATAACAGAATGGCTTGGAATGAAGACGCTTCAATGGATGATGGAAGAAATTCTTAACTGGGGTTTCTTGGCCGCTATCATTATATTCCAGCCAGAATTGCGTCGTGCGCTGGAACAGTTAGGAAGGGGTCGGCTGTTTGCTCGTACTGCCTTGCAGGAGGAGGAAGAACGCGATCGCTTAGTTAGTGCTTTTAGTAAATCAGTCAGTTATATGGCCAAACGTCGGATAGGGGCATTAATAACAATTGAAAAAGAAACCGGTTTAAGTGAATACATTGAAACAGGAATTTCTATGAATTCAGATATCTCATCTGAGTTACTGATCAATATTTTTATTCCAAACACTCCATTACATGACGGGGCAGTAATTGTCACTAAAAATCGCATAGCTGCAGCTGCTTGTTATTTGCCTTTATCGGAAAGTCCGTTTATCTCCAAAGAACTAGGTACCCGCCACCGAGCGGCATTGGGGATCAGTGAAGTAACGGATGCGGTAACGGTCATTGTATCGGAGGAAACAGGGGCAGTTAGCTTAGCCGTAGACGGGGAAATTAACCGTCATTTGGATATGGAAGAATTCGAAAAACTACTAAGAATTTCCTGGTTTGGCAGCGCAACTGACCAAGTGCAAACTTCTCGATGGAAATGGGGGAAGAGAAAAAATGGATAAATTTATGGACAACCCCTGGTTTTTACGACTGATTGCCTTGTTTCTAGCTGTCACACTGTTTTTTTCAGTAAAGTCAGAAGAACAATCGAATCGCAATACAGCAAATGATGTATTTGAACTTATCCAAGATGTACCTGTGGAAGTCTATTACGACACGGAAAACTTAGTAGTTACAGGCGCGCCAGAGATGGTGAATATGACAATCGAAGGACCTCCTAATATTGTACAGACCACAAAATTATTAAAGGATTTCACATTAAAGCTAGACTTGCAAAATTTAACATTAGGGGAACACACTGTGCGAATCCAAGTAGAGAACGTGTCAGATAAGTTAGATGTACGTTTGGATCCTGCCACAGTTCATATTACTATTGAAGAAAAAGTCACCCAAACGTTCCGTGTAGATCCGGAGATGAATACTCGACTTCTAGCGGAAGGGTTTGAAGTACGCAATATGGACGTGCAACCTTCTACTATTGAAGTAACGGGTGCGAAAAGCGTTATAAACGCTATTAGCTTTGTAAAAGTTTCTGCTACAGGTGATAATAATCTAAATAAGTCATTTGAGCAAAAAGCTAGGGTGCGTGTATTGGATCGTGACTTGAACAAGCTATCCGTTTTGATGGAGCCAGAAGAAGTAACGGTCAAGGTGGAAATTAAAGAATATAGTCGTGATATACCTGTGAAGTTGAGTCGTAAAGGAAAACCAGCAGACGGGGTAACGATTGAGAGTATAACAGCAGAAGATAAATTCATTCGTGTGTTTGGTACAAAGAATGTGATAGATGGGTTAAAGGAGATACCTGTAGAGGTGGATCTTTCAAAAGTAAGTACATCTGGAATTGTTGAAGTGGATGTCCAAAATCCCGAAGGCGCTAGCAAAACTACGCCGAGTAAAGTGAAAGTAAAAGTGAAAACATCTAGTGAATCCACTTAAAATCTATCAAACTAACTAATTATTACTGACAAAAAATCGATACACTATGTATGATCCAATTAGATGGAATCGAAAGGACGATTGAAACATGACAAAGTATTTTGGTACGGATGGCGTTCGAGGAGTAGCAAATACCGAACTTACGCCTGAATTAGCGTTTAAATTAGGAAGAATAGGCGGTTATTTATTTACTAAGGAAGTAGAAGGAAAAGCGGAAGTCCTCGTCGGTCGCGACACACGAATCTCTGGATCTATGCTTGAAAACTCTTTAATCGCAGGATTACTGTCCGTCGGTGTGGAAGTAATGACACTTGGCGTAATTAGTACGCCAGGCGTTGCGTATTTGACTCGTGTGATGAATGCACAAGCAGGAGTGATGATTTCCGCATCGCATAATCCGGTAGAAGACAATGGTATTAAATTTTTTGGTGAAGATGGCTTTAAATTAACAGATGCCCAAGAAGCAGAGTTTGAAGAATTGCTACACGCTGAAGAAGATACACTTCCGCGACCTACTGGCAAAGACGTAGGAACGATTACGGAATACTTCGAAGGTGGCCAAAAGTACATCCAATATTTGAAACAAATAGTGGACGAGGATTTTGAAGGAATTCATGTTGCCTTAGATTGCGCACATGGAGCGACTTCTGTCTTAGCCACTCACGTATTCGCAGACTTGGATGCAGACTTAACTACAATGGGTGCTTCCCCGAATGGTTTGAATATAAATGATCAAGTAGGGTCTACACATCCCGAAGCGCTTGCGGAGTTAGTAAAGCAAAAGAGTGCGGACATCGGACTGGCTTTCGATGGTGATGGAGATCGTTTAATCGCGGTTGATGAAAAAGGTACTATCGTTGATGGGGACCAAATCATGTATATTGTTGCACGTTATTTACATAGCAAAGGCCGTCTAAAGAGTGACACGGTAGTATCTACTGTCATGAGTAATCTTGGTTTTTATAAAGCATTAGAAGAAGTGGGTATAAAAAGCGTACAGACTGCGGTAGGTGATCGATACGTTGTAGAAGAAATGCGTAAAAATCAGTACAATTTAGGTGGAGAGCAATCGGGTCACATTATCTTCTTGGATTATAATACAACAGGCGACGGACTTCTTACAGCTTTGCAATTAGTGAATATTATGCAACAGACTGGTAAAAAGTTATCCGAATTAGCTAGTGATATGAAGATCTATCCTCAAGAATTAATAAATATACGTGTAGCCGATAAACACGCTGTCATGGACAACTTACGTATAGTGGGTGTCATCAATGAAGTAGAATCGGAAATGGCGGGACAAGGACGCGTGCTTGTAAGACCATCTGGTACCGAACCACTTGTACGCGTCATGGTAGAAGCATCTACAGAAGAACAATGCGCGGACTATGCTGAACGTATTTCACAAGTAGTGAAAGAAGAAATGGGTCTAGAATAAAAGATGGTAAAGCTGGATGTACTAATCGATAGTATCCAGCTTTCTTTCGTATAGATATACTAGAAATAGAAACCGATGGGAAGATGCTTCCGATGAACGGAGGGGGAAGAGGATGAGTCAAAAGAAATATCAAGATATGTTGGCGCAACGAACAGAAAATATATTTCAAGAGTGGGAAGTTCGTGGAAGTCTCACAGAACGTGAGCTGTACTATTTTCTTCATAAGTTGAAGGGAACGTCAGGAACTATTGGGTTACAGCAATTATCTCTTTTTTGTGCATCCCAACTAGAAATCTTAACATCATCCAATGATCAGAAAATACCTGTTTCCTCATTGGAAAACTTAAAAAACCGTATTCGTTCACACTTTGATGATTCAGCAGAAGTAAAAAAAGAAGAATTTCAATTACCAGATCGTTATGTGAACCGTCTCGATCAGGAGACATTTATCTTAATCATTGATGATGACTTGGACTTTGTCTCTTATTTAAAAGAATTACTTGAACAATTAGGGGCTCAAGTCATTATTTCTTTAAACGGCAAGAGAGGTATCGAACAGTTTTATTCCATGCGGCCGAGCGTCGTAATTGTGGATTACAAGCTTCCTGATATGTCAGGCTTTGAAGTTCTGGATCAAATTGCAGAGACCGCTAGACAGAAAAATACGACACTAGCTATATCATGTGAGCAACCTACGAAAGAACTTCAAATTGAAAGCTATGTGAGAGGTGCGATGGATTTTATTCCGAAACCTTTTGATATGGATGTGTTTTTTCCGTACTTATTTAATCGCCAGCAACGTCAAAAGGCAATTAGTAGCAGTATGATTACGGATAGTTTGACAGGTGTCGGAAATAGACGTTATTTTGATGAAATAATTAATAATTGGGCGAAAGCTGCCGACCAGGCAGGGACTGTATTTTCTCTTGTGATGGTGGACTTAGACCATTTTAAGCAAGTAAATGATTTATATGGACACCCAGCAGGCGATGAAGTTCTGAGGAAGTTCGGAGAGATCATTAAGGAAGAAAAACGAGAAGGCGATTACGTTTTTAGGTATGGAGGAGAAGAGTTTGCTTTTCTTCTAAATGATATTCATGCAGATGATTCTATTCATGTGGTAGAACGTGTACGCAAAAAGTTTAATGTGGTGGAGTTTACTTCTGGTGAGAATATATTCCACGTTACGTTTTCTGCAGGTAGCGCAACGTATGATGGAAAAACGGATGAACTGATCTCAGCGGCAGACCAGGCATTGTATCAAGCGAAAAGAAATGGACGAAACCAGACAGTGGTGTATGATCAGCATCGATTAGTCGTTCAACGAAAACTAATGGTAATTATTGTAGATGATGATTCATTTATCCGTCAAATTCTTCAGCAAACATTATTGGAATTAAAGTCACCGGATATGGAGATTACAGTTAAAACATATTCTGATGGACCTACATTTTTAGAAGATGATTGGTACACTCCAGATGACTATTTCATTGTGTTGCTAGATGGGGTAATGCCGAAAATGGATGGCTTGGAAGTGCTTAGCAGGCTGAAAAGTGATCATGCGAAAACGAACGTGACGGTGTCCATGATGACTGCGAGAAAGAGTGCGAATGATATTAAAGCTGCACTTTGGTTAGGCGCGGATGATTATATTATTAAACCATTCCAGCCTTCAGAAGTTCTAGGACGTATAGATAAGTTAGCGAATCGTTTATTTGATAAAAGGGAATAGAAGGGTGGATACGTATTGGGGTATACAGGAAAAAAGATTTTAATAGTAGACGATGAAGAAATTTTACGGATGTTGTTAGGTGATACTCTTGAGTTCGAAGGATTTCAAGTGGAAGAAGCAGAGGATGGGCGTGAAGGACTGCAGAAAATCCAAGAAAATTCGTATGATGCGGTGATTTTAGATTATATGATGCCTCATATGACAGGGTTAGAAGTGTTAGAACGTATGAAGCTATTGAATCTAGATGTGCCTGTAATTATGTTAACAGCAAAAGCGCAACAGGCAGATCGTGAAGATGCTATGAATATGGGTGCGAGTTATTTCATGCCTAAGCCATTCAGCCCCAATGAGCTAGTTACTTTGTTAAAGTCTTTATTTTAAAAAGAACGGGGCTGTCGAGAAAGTCAGTGAGAACTGAGTTTCTGTGACAGCCCTTTTTCTTATGAAACGAATAGAAGAATCCTCTCTTCGCCGTTCCTTTCCGTTCTAGGCGGACGCGTTCGGGAGGGGTCGCGGTGAACCGTACCTCTCCGCTAGCGCTACGCCGGACGACCTGATCCTCCCCGAGTCGCCGCCTGGAACGAAAATCCACTCGATATCTTGCTTCAAATAGGTACAAAAAAATCGCCCTTTCTAGTAGAATAAAGTTACCAAACCCACTCTACGAAAAGACGATTTTTTATGCACAATCCAAAGATTACTTACGAACAGTACACCACAGAACAACTCACTTTTTCTATAGAAGAACATACGGCATCGTTCCGTGGCCTTGAAAAGGTTCATACGGAGTTCGGAATCGTCGCACTGGTTCACAGTTGAAAGTAGTGGGCATCCGCCGGCTACTTTCAACTGTGAACGACTACAAACCAAAATCAGGCAGAGAAAAACGATTCGTTTTTCTCTGCCTGATTTATTTTAGGGACTTATTGGACAGCCCCTTTTTATGTGTTTTCAGGATATAATATTTTTCCATCCGTACGATTAATTGCTTGAAGGACTACGGAAGAAATATCATGAATCGGATAAGGTTTTGTCAAATAACCATTGATGTGAAACTTTTCGATTAGATGTGGTTCCTTCTCAATCGATGAAGAAATAATAATTGGAATAGCTGCAACTATTTCATGTGCTTTCATCTGTCTAATTAAATCCCAACCACTTTCATGATCAGATAGCTTTAAATCAACGACTACAGCAACAGGCAACATTTCTTCTATACAAGTAAATGCTTTATCTACTGTATCATGGTGAACGATTGAAAAGCCTTTTTCGCTCAGTTCTTCTCCCAGTAAGAGTGCGATATTGACATCATCTTCTACAATAATAATTAATGGCTTTTTATCATCGATTGAGTGATCAGGCAATTCTGGTTTAATCGGTAAAGAGAAGTATATGGTAGTGCCGACTTCTATTTCTGAGTCTACCCAGATCTCTCCATTATGATCTTTAATAATTTCTTTACAAATAGATAGACCGAGTCCCGTACCACCTATCTTTCTATTGAAGCTATTATCAAACCGGTAGAACTTCTCAAAAAGGTGTTCAATACGTTCTGCAGGAATTCCAATCCCTTCGTCTTCAATAGAGACAATCACTGAATCTTGTTGATTCAATAAAGTGACTTTTATATTACCACCGTCTGGTGAAAACTTTACAGCGTTATTCAATAAATTAGTGAAAACTTGGGTCAGCCGATCAGCGTCAGCTATAACAGTCGATGTGCATGTCAGATCATGCAAAGAAATATAGTGTTGGTCTGATTGAACAAGTAGTGCATCAATGGATTGTTTCGCAAGATCTGCTACGGATACTTCTTCCATCGAGTAGGTTTGACGTCCTGATTCCATCCGTTGAATATCAAGAAAATCATTGATTAGTGCGGTCAAACGATTAGCTTCACTGTGAATCGTTTCCAAATAACGCTTTTGACGATTTTCATCCATTTCTTTATTTAATAGTAACTCGGAGAAACCAAGAATACTCGAGAGTGGTGTTCGCAACTCATGACTTACTGTAGATACAAGCTCAGTTTTCATTCTGTCTACTTCATGTTCATGCGTAATATCTCGATGTACGAAAATCGTTCCTACTTTTTCGTCATTTATAATGACAGGGACGCTATAAACATTCATGAAACGTGAACTCTCGGATAATTTGTTAATACTATAAATTTTATGACCTAGCTCTCTATTGGCTGGATCAATCGTTTCTTCCAAGAAGGCTCTGTATTGGTCAGGGTCATCAATTTGACTTAAAAAGTATTCAACCCATTCATCGCGTGGCCACAATCTATCTTCTGTTTCGGGCTCCATTCCAAGTAATTCGAAGAGTGTAGCATTATATTTATCTTGTTCATCAATACAAGATACATAACGTATCCCTTCATTGATATTATCTAAAATGTTCTGATTTAATTGTCTTTCATGGCTGATCAATTCGTACTGTTCGATCCGGTCTAACGAAATGGCAATTCGCTTCAATAGACCGTATAAGTCCCCTTGGTCATCTTCAGTAAATGGTTTTCCAATTCGGGAAAGTATGGAGATGATAGTTAGTTCGTTTGAGGAGTTATAAATACCTGCTACAAAATCATAAACAAATGTGGTATTTTCCGCTATTCCTCTTTCGTAATCGGCCTCACGTTTAATAATAAAGTATGGTTCTGTCTCTAAACGAAGTTTAATATAGTCTAACCGTGCTCGTTTTATTTCGCTGAAATGTTCTTCAGATATTCCTTTTAATGAATGCGTATCACTTTTAGGAAACCAAATAAAACTCAAATCCGGCTGATACGTAGCATTCAAATAGTCAGACGTTTGGTTACATACTTCTTGTTTATCCAATGAAAAAGAAAGCAAGTGGCTTAATCCATTCATGCGCTCCAACCGAACGCGTGTAAAACGTGCTTCCGATAAAGCATACTCCATTTTTGTTTGTCGATTGAACAATTCATCTTGCTGAGTAATTAATTCTTCATTTTGTGAAAGTAATTCTTGCTCATCTGATTGGATGCGTTCCATCATTTTGTAAATGGCTTGTGATAATGCACCGATCTCATCTTCTCGTGTGAGTGGTTGGAATAGAATAGTGCCTTCTGCTTGATATTCATTTGCTGCCTGCGTAATATTTTCGACCGGACGTACTACTCTGTTCATCACATTCCATACCATATATATCGGAATGAGAAGAAAAGTGAAACCGAGTAAAGTAATAAGTAGGAAAAACACGTTTGTCTGCTTCTTTGTCTGGTCGTATGATTGTGTCAAACTTTTCTTCGTCTTCATATTATATTCATTTGCATATTGTATGAAGCGGTTGACGGATAGATTGGCCCCGCCTTTTGCTAAGTTACGAAGTCCTTCATAATCATTATTTTCAACAAACTGAACAGCTTTAGGTAATGTAGAATTTTCATATTCGATTAAATAGTTATCTATTTCACTGATGATTCTTCGTTCTTCAGCAGTGAGTGAAAGTGCATTGAACTCACGTGAATACGAATGGATATCTGATATTGCTTGGTAAGCGGCATTCAGTTCGCTTTCTATTTGAAATGAGTAATACCCACGTATTCTAAAGAATAAGTCCTGAACTGAATTTGAAATTTTTTCGACTAACTGAGCTTTTTCGAATGTTTCTTGTTGCTCCTCTTCCATTTCACTCCATGAACTTTTAACATAAGCATACATACTTCCCATACCGATTACTGCAATCAAGAGAGAAATAATAAATATATTTATATATTGTTGACGAATCCCTTTTTTACTCGACATCTAGTCGCTCCTTCCCACTTTACACCATATATCTATTCTATCATTTGTAGTAGAAAATGGGCAGAGTATATTCATGTGATTCCGCTAGAAGACTGAAAAGAGCAATATAAAGAAAGGGACTCGCTGTTATAGCGGAGTCCCTGGAAGCTCATTCAAAAATATAGTGTAATGCTTGAACCGCTTGTTCTACAGATTCCACGGTTACATGCGCTTTGCGTGATAGTTCTTTTAATGGATGATGATGCTTTTCTTGACGGATTATGATTAATGGTTTACCGAAAGCGACTGCAGCACTTGCGTCCATCGCAGTATTCCATTGTTTGTACTGTTCCCCAAACAACGCAATGACAACATCTGATTTTTTCATTAATAGTTCTGTTCGTAAGTTATTCAGGCTAGATGCTGCTACGTCTTTCAAAATAGTATCAGGTTGCTCCCCCAGTATTTCTTCCCCGATATGATCCGAACGATCATGGTCTTCCATCGGCCCAACAAAATCAATCGGCAACTGTAATTGCTTAACCTGTTGTTTAACTTCTTCTCGCCAAGGTGTGTGAATCTCCCCAGCTAAATATACTGTTAATCTCATAGAAACCCCTCCTATGCCATCCATTGTATCATGCTTGTCCGTTTCGTTCAGCAGTATGGTACACTAAATGAAAAAGAGGAGCGGATGTAAATATGAATGGACAGAACAGAGCGGATGTTACGTCTGGTTTACGTGTAGCGATTGTATTGAAGAAGGATCAACGAAGTGGAAAGAAAACAGAAGGAGTAGTTAAAGATTTATTAACAAATTCTAGTTTTCATCCTCACGGTATTAAAGTACGGCTGGAAGATGGGCAAGTTGGACGAGTGGCGGAGATTTTAGAGTAAGAGGGGAGAATCTTACCACGTACACTAACTCTACAACACCCCGTCAAGAACATCTCATTTTCAAAAACCAATTTCTTTGGATAAACAAGCTTGTTATTTTCTGTATGTTTGACAATCTGGCCAGTTTCTTGAGAAAGCAGATTTCCTATATCGCCATTTTATCAGTATGCTAGTGTGTATGCCGACGTAGCTGAATGAGAAACCATAACATGGATGGAACAACAAAAAGGAGAATGCCGATTCATATGCGAATTGCGACTCTGGGCGGCATGTTGTCTATCATTTCTACCCGTGTTTCGAATCTGTTAGGTGTAATTCACTGCGTTTTTTGTTTTCTAGTCTATTTCCTCGTACTCGTTCATAGGATAGAGTATGGACAACCGCTCAAACGAATTGTCTAAGCAAATTAGAGGAGATGAATGGTCAACATGCAAAACAAAAAAAGTAGAACTAGACGTAATAGGTTAACGACAACGGGGATCGCAACAGGGGCTTTAGTAGGGGGAGGCCTAATTGGTGGTCTAGTCGTATACAACAGTAGAAAGTCCAAAGAAGGTGTGAAAAAGGACAAGATTGAACAGGAAGTTGGGACGTACGGTCAAATGTTCTTTTCGAATATAGACGAGTTTAACACGCTATCAGCTGTCATTGAACGCATGTTTCCGGAATGTGAGATAGGCTCAGGCGTTTCTTACTTCATTGATAATCAATTGATAGGGAACTATGGAAGTGATGCAGAGAAGTTTACAGAAGATAGTGGTCTA
Organism: Sporosarcina sp. PTS2304; assembly: GCF_003351785.1. Lineage (GTDB taxonomy): Bacteria > Bacillota > Bacilli > Bacillales_A > Planococcaceae > Sporosarcina. Next base: position 2,489,487 of record NZ_CP031230.1, on the reverse strand, counting down.
TCTCTTACTCGTGGAGAAATATTCCGACAAGGCATTAAGAAGTTAGAAGAAGAAGCGAACCAATTATTCGGCAAGCAGTTTGTTGAATTGGAAGAAGAGCAAATGGATCGAATCGTCGCGTTATTTCAAAAAAATGAAGTTGAGATGACAGGTGTCACATCGGAAGTGTTCGTTAATTTATTACGTTCAGCGGTAGTGAAAGGGATGAATGCAGATCCTACTATTAATGGTAAGTTGACTATAGAGGAATTGTCTGAAAATCCATCCTCTTTACGCGACGCAGTAGAAAGTGATAAAACTACTACAATTGAACGGCAACCGGTCGGTAGCGTGCGATGATATCAAAACGATAATGGAAGAAAGTGCATGAAGGCTATTCGCCGTCATGCACTTTCTTTCATTCCCCTTCACGATACGTAACTGCGGTACCGGTTGCAATGCACATCATCATGCCTTCGCGTACCATTTCGAAATCCAAGTCCACTCCGATTACTGCATTTGCTCCCAACGAACGGGCTTTTTGAGACATTTCCTCGATAGCTGTTTCGCGCGCTTCTGTCAATTTACTCTCATAAGCTGCACTTCGCCCGCCGACAATATCTGTAACAGATGCAAAGATGTCGCGTACGATATTTGCTCCCATAATCGTTTCCCCAGAGACAATTCCATAATATGTCTCTATCGTTCTCCCTTGTAACGTATTCGTCGTCGTGTGTAACATACGATCTCCTCCTTTTGTTTGTATATATACGTGAGTGCGCACTAGAAAGATTCAACATCTGAAATAATCTGTTGCCCAATTGTCGCAAAGAGAATATACAAATCTATTTTAAAAAATGAATCACAACTGCTATAAATGTACAAGAACACTTTAGAAAAGCCTTCTCAAAAGTATATTTGAGAAGGCTGTTTAAAGTTTCTATATAAAGTGGAAATATACGTATGGTTACTTAGATGAAGCGGAACAGAAAGAACGCTTACGAATTGACTATCTGCCTCGTAGTTATCTACCATGAGTTATAGACACACGATAGCTGTTTGAGCATCTTCGATAGGAAGTTCTTATAGCTTGTCTGATGAATCAGCAGCTATTTTCTTTCGCACCCAACGGCAACTAACTCAAAGACGAACAGAAATCTTCTTCCTAAAGAACTTCATCAGGAAACAAACGTCACAATCGTTCTTCCGCGTGCTTGACTCTCCAATAAAACAGGAAGAGCATTAGGCAGTTCATCCAGCGAAATCTCGTTTTGGACAAGTTGCTCCATATTTGAAAGCTTCAAGTCAGTTGCCAGTCGGTGCCAAACTTTTAGACGTGTTTCCATCGGACAATAAACGGAATCGATCCCTAAGAGATTGACGGATCGCAAAATAAATGGAAATACAGCAGTAGGAACGCTGGTACCTGCAGTCAAACCGCTCACTGCCACAGAACCACCGTATGCAATTTGACTTAAAAGGGAAGCTAGAGGTTCACCGCCTACAGGATCAACAGCTGCTGCCCATTTTTGCGTTCCAAGTGCACGAATCTTTCCATCATACACTTCTTCACGTGAAACAATAGACTGAGCGCCGATAGAGTGTAAGTAATCAATTTCGTCCGTTTTTCCTGTACTTGCTTCCACTTCATAACCGAGTGTGGATAAAAAAGAAACCGCGAAACTACCTACTCCACCTGTTGCGCCTGTGACGAGCACTTTCCCTTTTTCTTTGGAGAGGTTGTTCTCTTCAAGCCGTTGAATGGACAAAGCAGCTGTAAATCCTGCCGTTCCAATAATCATCGCCTCTTTTAATGTCAGACCTTTAGGCAAGGGGACGACCCAATCTGCACGAACTCGAGCGTATTCACTATATCCTCCAAAATGGGAAACACCAATTTCATAGCTAGTGGCAATCACTTCATCCCCTTCTACGAATCGCTTATCTGTTGAAGAAACTACCACACCTGCTAAATCAATACCAGGAACCATAGGGTAATTTTGGACGATGTTGCCGTTAGGAATAGCAGCTAAACTATCTTTGTAATTGATACCGGAATAGTGAACGCGAATAACAATGTCACTTTTAGGTAAATCCTCAAGTGAAAGATTACGTACTTCTACTGAAAATTCCTCTTCTTGTTTGTCTACTACAAGTGCACGAAATGATTGTATCATTGAAAATCTCCTCTCGTGATAAAATTACATACTTCTTATAGTAACGTAGTTATTTACATCATTCAAAAGGATATGCCTTTTCAAAATGATGGACAAAACACAATTCCTCATAACTTTATCACTGTCAATACGTAGTGAGTTATAAAGCGTCAGTAACTTCATCGCCTTTAGGTAAATACTTTAATAAACCGATATTCGTCAATCCATGTTTTATTTTTGTCGTATATCCTAACTTTTCATGCGATAAGAAATTTGCTTTTGAGATAATAAGTTGTTTCAGAGTCGGTAAGTAACTTGTATCGACTTGTTGCCATAGTTGATAAGAATCTATCAAATCTTCAAGCGTGAGATGTAAGTAGTCATCTCCTGCGAACGTTCGGTCAGGCGAGATACGGTACCAAATATCTCCGTTTTCACGAATCCATCGAGTTTTATCATAACTAATCGCTCGTTGAATACTACGGGCTGTTTGAAGATATTTTGAGTCGCCGAACTCTTGATAAGCCATGATCAGAATATTCATTCCTCCAAGCATATGATTCATGGAGGAATGTGTTGTGACTTGCTGATTGATCGGGAAATAATCCGCAATATAGTAAGCATCTCTTGTTACATTAATCGTGTTTCCTTTCCGCTTTTGCGACACGAGTAAATCAGCATACTTCCGCAATGGTTCGCTAGCCGATGGAATAGTAAATTCTTTTCCGACATTATAATAAAATAAAGCGATTTGTTCATTGAAACGAGTATCGATAAAAGGTGCATGGATATCGTATAGATGCTTCAAGTACGTACTCGTAACTTCTGTTTCCCAATACGCTTTGTCTTTTTTAAAATTAGTTAAATTTACAAATGAGTTATATATCAAGTCTTCGAAATAACGATCCTTTTGTTTGTGATACAACGTCAACGCACGATCTTCTTTTAGCATGAGCAGAGAACGACCGTAATTTTGGCCAGATGCTGGCATGGGTTCCGTAGATTCTGCCAATTTGTTGTAAGGACCTGTTGCTGTATACCAATTATTTCGCTTTCTATGATTTTGTCCGGTCTCTCGCATCCAATTGAAGATATTTTTTTTCGATTGAAATAGCTGTTGTTTTGAATCGACGTACCAGTGGTCAGTAACTTCATCTGCATTTGCTTGTAATGCGTAAACCGATAAAAAATTATTCCCCACCATTGCGTACGATAAGCTTTCCTGCTCGCTTATAAGTTCACGAGTAACACTTTGTTCATCATTATCGTAGCGCATTGATAATTCTTTCGATTGATAGGATTGACCAATCATTCGTTCTTGAACTGAACCGTCAGTAGTGATGATTCGCAAGACCCCTGTAGGATAGGAAGTTATATCGGCATTCACTGTATCCTTGTTCAAACGCATGATAGGATAGCGATCAAAGCGATATAAGTCGAAACTTGCTACATTTGTCTCCTTTTGTAGAACGTCTACTGTTACTGCTGTACTAGAAGGATTTCTTAATTCAGAGAAAACGAACACATCATCATTCGCAAACTCTCTGACGGTTAATGTAATCGTCGCTCCATCTTCTCCTACAGAATAGGTATACTCTTCGTCATGGGAAAAACCATAATCAATTCGTTTAAAATCTTTATATGTAATAGGCTCTTCAGAACGAATATATATGGGATGCGATTGAAATGGTACACTTCCGAGATAAAGAGATGCGTCACCTGTTCGGTAATTTACAGACTTTTTTACAGTAGACAATGTATACGTTTTGGGTTGTTTGATGCGATTTGTTTCTACTAATAAGTTGTGGAGAGCTTTTGAGAAAAACGCTCTTGTAGCTAATGGACTACCATATGTTAAAAATTCTTCGGTTGTCATATGATGAACTGTAGAAATAGTTTGCAATGTCACTTGGTCTCCACGAGCTGGCCAAACCTTAGGTAAGATGCTTCCTCCATGCTTTGTAAGTTTGAAAGCAATAGCCAATGTATCCCAAAGTTCTCGCTCCGTCATAGGATCTTCAAAGCCAAAAGTTCCTGGCGCAGCCATTTGAAGCCAATCATTTTCCAAAGCATTAGAGGCGAACAGAGTTTTGTCGGAGTTTGAGTTAATGTCAGTAAATCTAACAGGTTTATTTTGTAAAGTAGAACCGAAAATCTTAGATAAGGATACGGCTATTTGTCCTTTCGTTAAAGGTTCCTCAGGGTAGAATTGCATATCATAATCACCTGTGATGATTTTCATTTCATCTAATTGCATAATTTCATTTTTTGCCCAATGATCATCAGATACGTCAATGTATTTCGTATCTACTGTTTGGGCACTGACAGTATGTATGGAAAAGCAACATAGTAGCGTTGCAAGAACAATCATCGTATTCCATTTATTCAAATTGATAACCTCCACCGTAATGACGTTTCAAAACTATAGTATACCCTAAAAGACAACATAGGTAGTGCAGGAAGACATATGCTATAATTTGGGGAGATGAAAAGTTTAGAGAATCGAAAAGATCAGGAGGCTGACCTATGAAGAAGGAAGAGTTTTTGGAGCGCTATGCGATTGAAAGAAAAGGGACAAATTCGTTAAAATGGGACAAGTTAGAAGAGCGTTTTGGTGACGCAGATTTACTTGCGGCTTGGGTAGCAGATATGGAATTTAAAGCACCTGAACAAGTAGTAGAAGCCATTAAAGAAAAAGTAGACCATGGAGTATTTGGTTATACATATGTACCTGATTCATATTACGAAGCTTTTATTGATTGGGAACGCAAGCGACATGGGTATGAAGTAAAATCAGAATGGATGCGCTTTTCAACAGGAGTAGTGACCGCGTTGTATTGGTTCGTTCATGCGTTTACAAAACCACAAGATGCAGTTATTATTTTATCACCTGTCTACTATCCATTTGCGAATGCGGTGAGAGATACAGATCGAACACTCATTAGCAGTGAGCTGATTAATACTAACGGAGTTTATACAATTGACTTCGAAGACTTTGAAAAGCAAATCATCGATAATGAAGTAAAGTTATTTATCCACTGTACGCCTCATAATCCAGTAGGTCGCGTGTGGACGGCTGAGGAGGCAGAGAGGTTATTGTCTATTTGTGATAAGCATGATGTACTGATTGTGTCCGATGAAATTCATCATGACATGACGTTTGGTGATCATACACATATTCCGTCTGCTATTGTGTCAGAAGGTAAATTTTCACAACGAGTCGTCACTGTAACAGCAGCTTCTAAGACATTCAACTTGGCAGGTCTGTTAACTTCACAAATTATTATTGAAAACGAAGCATTGCGTAAGCGGTTCGATAAATTTGTAAATTCTGTAAACCAAACAGAAGTAAACTTACTCGGAATGACGGCTTCCGAAGCAGCATTTCGTCACGGCGCCGACTGGCTTGAGGGATTGCGTGAAGTGGTGAAATCAAATGAACGGTATGCGGTAGAACAATTGACGGCACATGCAAAAGATCTAGTCATTACCCCGTTAGAAGGAACTTATTTGCTATGGATTGATTTGCGTGCCTACATTGAACCAGATAAAGTGAAAGAGTTTATTCAAGATACGTGCAGATTGGCCATTGACTACGGTGAATGGTTTGGAGAAAAGTCCAAAGGTTTCATTCGACTAAACTTAGGGACAGAACCACGACACATCAAACAGGCAGTCGATAGCATAATTGAACATTTGCCTACATCTAAAAAAATATAGACATTGAATATGCTGAAGTAATCATCGCACAAGGATACTTAATTCACTTATGAATAGGTGTCCTTGCGGGGTCTCAAGGCGAGTTCAAAGGCTGATCCGAAGAAATTGGTTTTTGGAAATGAGATGTTCTTGACGGAGAGTTGTAGAGTTAGTGTACTCGTTAGGATTCTCCCTACAGAACCAGACACTTTCCTGAGGCGTGCGGCGGACCCTCCGGAACGTATCATCTAGAAGCGCAAGCCAATCTAGGTCAGCCTACCCCCACCTGCAGAACGCGTCCGATTGCAGCGCAGATCAACGAATTTCAACAACTATGCCATTATCGAATGCTTTTACCGCAAAGCCGGATCAGAACAGTACATTCTACTGCAATTAAGACACGTGCTATTTTATACAAGAAAGGTGGAAGTGAAAAAATGAATTCTCCACTCGAAATTCCTACAACTCCTATAGCGAATCTGAACGAAGAGCTTAGAGGTGCGAATCCAGTGTCAATTGCAATCGGCCATGATAATGATCTCTTCATCCTGCTCGCGGAAGAGCGACCGCCCTTAATTAATGGCTGTTTCCCCGCAACTGTCACGGAAGAAAGCTATAGTTACCATATCGTCCACGTAAAGGACGGTCAGAAGACAATTGTACATTTGCCAAATGAGAAGTGGAATTACCATTACATACAGCCGATCGATGATGGACATATATTGCTTGTCGGTGCGCGATCATATTACTACAATGCACAGAATATTGAGGAAAACGCAAGGGTCTATGATAAAAATGGGTGTTTGATCCGATCGTTTTGTTTAGGCGATGGGATTGAGCACGTGTACGTTACAAAGAACCAAGAAATTTGGACAGGGTACTTTGATGAAGGTGTTTTTGGTAATTATGGCTGGGAGGAACCAATCGGTCGGAGCGGCTTGGTTGGCTGGGATACGTTAGGTCATAAAATCGATTCAATGGAAGAGGATAAGGAGTATTCCATTTTTGAGTGTTTAGCACTTACTAGCGATGCTGAAGACAAGATTTGGTTTTTCTTCAGTATTGATTCGAAGATTGGAGCCCGAAAAGATAAACGGACAGTGTGTTATTCACCCGAAGGTCATGGTTTCCAGTCGTTTGCGGTGAACGGGGATACTATCATTGCATATCAAGGAATTTGGGGCCAGTCACTTTTTGAGATGCAGCGTAAAGATGATGAATATAAGGTTGTTCATGAAATTAAGTTGATTAAGCCAGATGGTACACCTGTAAAACCGGAATTGGTGAGCAATCGAGAGAATCAACTATTATTTTTAGACGGAGATGAGTTGTATATGGTTGAGGCGAAATCGGGCTAGATTTTTGAAATAGATATAAACAAGGGGAGGTGTGAAAATGAATTTATTCCAACATAAATATGGTACAAGTATTTTATTGATTGGAATAACACTTTTGCTTGTTGTTTCTCTTTTACTTGCTAGTACCAGTTATTTTAATACAAAGGAAATCGAAGCATTAAGTTCACAATGTCACGAAAACGGTGGAGAGGTGTCGATAGAGATACATAATGATTTCACGAGCTCTTATTCATTTGAGTGTAGATCGTTAAGAAACGTATCTTGAGTCACTTAGTTGACGAGAGTGTGAAACAATTTAAATTCCTGCTTTAATTTCTGCGAAAATACACAGAGAGATAGCTAGGTACTTCTTATACTGTTCACTTGGCTAGAGCGCGGAACGATAGTTTTATTAACCTATTTGCGCAAGCAGTAAACGGAACAATTTGTATACCAAAAAACGCCCAGGTACATTACTTAAGCCTGGGCGTTCTTCTATTAGCATATTTCTTCTCAGTAGCCGATTAGTGGAAGTCTATATCAAATTTCATGCTGTATAAAAGGTAACAATGCATGCAACTCTTTTTCTAAATAAGGTGTAGCATGCAACATTGTTCGGAACTCTACATAACGGTCGATCTGGGCTTGACTAGGTTTTTTATCATTTCTATAGGCACGTATCAAAATATTCTTTGGCGTATGTTCCATATCGATGAACTCAACCAGCTGAGCTTCGTATCCGGCAAGTGTCAGTAATTCAGCACGAATAGAATCCGTCGCAAGCGCCGCCAAACGTTCCTTCACTAGCCCGTGCTGCAACATAATATCGAGTGCAGGAGCATGCACTTGAGTAAACAGCTCATGCTGACAGCAAGGGACGGAAAGTATGACAGACGCGCCCCACTTCACAGCTTTAGCCAATGCCATATCAGTCGCAGTGTCACAAGCGTGTAGAGTGACGACCATATCTACTGCTGTATCACCTGTATAGTCATTAATATCGCCGACTAGAAATTCCAGTTGCTCATAATGCAAGTCATTTGCGATAGTTTGACATTCTTCAATCACTTCTTTTTTGAGATCCAAGCCCGTCACTCGTATGTCCAGCCCTTTTTCAATACGCAAATAATGATAAAGAGCGAACGTCAAGTACGATTTGCCGGAGCCGAAGTCCAAAATGCGAATCGTGCGGTCCTTTGGCAAATGAGACAATGTATCATCGATTAATTCAACAAAACGATTGATTTGGCGAAATTTATCATGCTTTTGGTTCTTGACTTTCCCATCCGGCGTCTGCACACCTAATCGAATGAGGAAAGGGTAAGGAACACCTTCCTTTAAAGCATATTTCTTCACGCGGTTATGAGCGTAATCAGCCGTCTTTTCCGTATCTAAAAAGATGCGTTTGATGGAGACTTTCATCTTTTTTGAGATTTGGATTTGCATCGTTTCGTTCGTCAGCTCAATATGGAACTGCTTATATTGTTCAAGTGCTTGCTGCAACGGTGAAACAATTGCGTCGAGCGGAATGTTTTCATGTGTAAGAATTCGTTCTTTTTGATATTCGAATTGTATATGAAAGAGCCCTTTTAACTCCAAAGGCTTCAATTTTATGCGTTTTACTTCACTGGACTTTGCTCGCGGCTGACTGATCGTTGCGCGTATGAATGATCCGTCCGACATGCGTTTCTGAAGTAGTTCCAGTACGTCATCTACTGACATCGCTTGACACTCCTGTCTTGCTTCAATTAAATAAAAACCCTTGCTTTTCTAAAAATGCTTTAATATGCGGACGATTTGGCTTTTCTAGGAAGTCAGCCATCTCTTCTGTCCATTTGGCATCTCGCTGGTTCGTATCACGACCGGCATAGTATTCTGCCATAATTGCATCGTAGGCAGGTAATAATTCTTCATATTGCTTCTCGTTATACGTGTTTTCATGTAAAACAGCTTCCACTGGCAGGCGAGGTTTAACGGCATTTGCTTCGTTTGGAACTCCAATCGACATGCCAAATAGCGGGACGACTCCTTTAGGCAATTCCAGTACCTCTGAGATTTCTTCAATCGCATTCCGGACACCGCCGATGTAGCAAATGCCATATCCTTTTGACTCTGCCGCAATGGCGATGTTTTGGGCGAATAACCCTACATCGATAGCGCCTACTAAGCCATTTTCTGCGACACTGTAGTCGATTTCACGACCGTGCAGACGAGCAGCATGCGATAAGCGGTTATAATCCATGCAGAAAACCAATGTAGCTCCTGCTGTATAAAACTGCCGGCGGTTTTTGGATAGTTCCGCTAATTGTCCCCGTTTTTCTGTATCCGTTACGTGAATGACTGAATAGGCTTGCACAAAATGAGAACTAGCTGCATGCTGTCCTGCCTTGATTAATTCCACAACGGTTTCTTTTGTAATAGGCTCATCTTTATATCGACGTACAGATGAATGAGCTTTTAATAATTCAATTACCATGAAATCCCTCCGCGTTCATTTTCTCGATAGAAGCACATAGCTCTTAAAACTCTACTTTTATCCTACACTATTCTGACCTTTCAGGAAACACTGATGCTTATTTAGCTTGGCGTTTTTTCCATTCGATAAAAGGGGTCATAGCAGTAGCTGTTTTGTGCTGAATAAAAGGAATCGAGCGATCTTCAGGTGCCAGTTGCTGGTCAGGATAGAAATTATGCAGTGGATTAGAGAACCCAACCTCTTCGTAAGCCTCTTGTTTACTGCCTGTGTAATAGATTGCTCCAACAGAAGCCCAATAGGAAGCCCCTAGACACATCGGACACGGTTCACCGCTCGCATACAATATACAGTCTGATAAATCGAGAGTTTTTAACGTAGTACATGCCTCTTTAATAGCCAATAACTCAGCATGGGCAGAAGGATCGTGTGTGAATTCTACTTGGTTTGTTCCTGATCCGATAATTTTGTCATCCTTGACAATAATTGCGGCGAAAGGTCCACCTCCATCTTTTACGTTTTCAATTGCGATTTGAACCGTATAATTTAGCCATTTTTCGTGGTTCATCTAAAACTCCTCCTGTCGAATGTTAGGATTTCCCGGGAAATATTGACCGGTATACTGTCTTCATCATACAGAAATCTCACCGTCTAGACCATGCCTGTTGATTAACTATTTTATGTATAAATAATGAATGATTGTGTAGTATTGTTATGATAAGTAAACAAACGATTTGGAGGAAATTAAAATGAAGGTAGATCATGTCGTCTATTTTACTACTCGAAAATTAGTAGATATTATATCAGACCAACAACAACAAGGAAATAAAGCTGTAATCGGTGGACACCATGAACAATGGGGGACTGCCAATGCATTATTATATACGGAAAATGCTTATATCGAGTGGCTGACAGTGGAAAATGAAGAGTTGGCTAAGCGTGCATCTACCAATCAACCGCTTGTAGAACAGTTTTTGCATGACAGACAAGCGGGCGATGGGTGGGCAACGGTTTGCTTCTCAGTCAATGGTATGGAGCGCTGGAAAGAAGAGTTGGACAATAAAGGGTTTCGAACGACCTCTATTCTAGATGCTTCTCGGAAAACAGAAGACGGTCGATTATTGCGTTGGAAGATGCTATTTGTCGAACAGGAAATAACGTCTGAATTGCCGTATCCTTTTTTCATAGAGTGGGAGGAAAAAGAAGATTCACGATTACTCAGATTGGAAGAGACGGGGGTCAGAACATCAGAACATTGTAAGAAGAAAATCACGGAATGCGTTTTTCATGTAGAGGATCCTTTGAAAGAGACAGGCGAGTGGGCAGTGTTGTTATCACAAAAAGTAGGAGATGAAAATACTATTCAAATAGGAGATGTCATATTTCGATTTATTGAAACAGAAAAAGAATTTGAACGGTTAGCTACTGTCCACCTATCAACTAACGGTTAGTTAATGGGCCAGCGGGTAAACTACGTATAAAGACGTGTCGGAGAGGATGTCGGGGAATGGATGTATTAATTGAAGAAGCTGTAATAGTAGGCGTTCACGAACAAAAAGATTTGCATTTTGAATACGCCATGGAGGAGTTACGTAATTTAGCGGAAGCAATTGACGTGAAAGTAGTGGGTGAAGTCACACAAAATCTAGAGCGCAGGCACCCCGGGCATTATATCGGTAAAGGGAAAATAGATGAAATACGTGAAGTATATGAAGAAACAAGTGCGAACTTACTGATTTTCAATGATGAACTTTCACCCTCGCAATTACGCAATTTAGAAAAAGAACTGGAATGTAAAATTATTGATCGTACGATGTTAATACTCGATATTTTTGCGCGCCGAGCAAGAAATAAAGAAGCGCAAATGCAAGTAGAATTGGCTCAGCTACAATACACATTGCCAAGGCTAGTCGGCTTGCGTGCTTCACTTAGTAGACAAGGCGGAGGCACGGGTGGTGGCTTACAAAACAAAGGAGCCGGGGAAACAAAACTTGAACTCGACCGACGAAAAATTGAAGATCAGATTGCAAAGCTCCGTCGTGAACTTGAACACGTGCGTGACCAGCGGGAAACTCAGCGCAAGCAACGGGTGAGGAGCGGGATTCCTGTCGTATCGATCGTCGGCTATACGAACGCAGGTAAATCTACACTCATGAATCGATTGTTGCAGTATACTGATGCTGATGAATCAAAAGAAGTTAGTGAAAAAGATATGCTGTTCGCTACACTTGAAACGGCTGTACGAAAGATTAGGCTACCGGATAAGAAGGAATTTATTTTAACAGATACAGTTGGATTTGTTTCAAAATTACCCCATCATTTAGTTCAAGCCTTTCGGTCAACATTAGAAGAAGCTAAAAATGCGGACTTATTGTTACATGTAGTGGACGTTTCCAATGCAGAACATGGACATATGATGGATGTGACAAACGAGACTTTGCAGGACATCGGTGTAGAAAGCATTCCAACTATCAGCGTTTACAATAAAGCGGATCTAGCCAATATGGTTTATCCACGCGTGCAAGATCAAAGTATTTGGATGTCAGCAGGTGAGAATGAAGGAATTCATGAGTTGTTGAAGGTAATTCAACAAAACTTGTTTAGAGAATATATTACGTGTAAATTATTAATTCCTTATGATCGCGGAGAAATAGTGTCGCAGTTGAATGAACATGCAACTGTGAAGAATACTGCTTATGAAGAAGATGGAACATTGATGACTGTAGAAATGCCTGAAAGTGAATATGAGCGATTACAGGAGTATATAGTAAAATGAGCAAAAAAAGTGCTGCATACATTATGTATGCAGCCAAATCCTTTTATTCTTTATAAGAAGAGAAAGGGGGTGGGATATTTCTAGTTTGCCCCTTCTTCATTCTTTTAAACCTTTTTTAAATAATTAAGTAATAATACTTACTTCACTCGTTGTAATTACCTATTCTCCTATTGGGTAATACTGGTAGTAAGGATTCTATTCGCTATAATATACAAGATTTTTGAACCTTTTTTGACTCTGTTGCCGTACATCTACTAGAAGCTATTATAGAAAAGGAGAGAAGTACACATGAAAAAATGGACAATCACCTTAGCTACCGGCGCATTAGCATTTGCTCTTAGTGCGTGTGGCCAAACAGCTGAGCCAAAAGAAGACCCGATCACAGGAGAGAAAGAAGAAGTAGTAGTGAAAAGTGATCTAACAGCTGCTGAAGTCATGGAAAAAGCAAATGCCGCTTCGGAAGCACAGCAAAGTATGCATTCTGAAATGATTATGAAACAGACGATGGATGTCAATGGAGAAACACATGAGATAAATTCAACCATTGATATGGATATGATTTTAGAGCCATTAGCTATGCGCCAAACGATGAATATGCAGATGGATGGCGAAGAGATGGCTATTGAACAGTTTATGACTGAAGATGGCTTCTTCATGAAAGATCCAGAGTCAGGTAAATGGATGAAGTTCCCGCAAGAGATGTATGAACAAATTACGGGACAAATGGCAGATGCACAAAATGCAGCAGTAGACTTTACCATTTATGAGCAATTCGCGGATGACTTTACATTTGAGCAAACAAATGATGAATATGTTCTTGCTTTAAAAGGATCTGGAGAAAAGTTCAGTTCGCTCATGAAAGAAATTTTAGAACAAAACATGCCTGCTGGAATGGAAGAAGATCAGTTAGATGCTATTTCTCAAATGAATGTAGAGAGTATCGACATTGAGTTTACAATCGATAAGAAAACATTCTTCACAAAAGATTTCGATATGGACATGGTTATGACAGTAGAAGAAGGCGATCAAAAAGTGAAAATTGATCAAAATATTAAAGGAACTATGTCAAAGATTAATGAAATCGATGAAATAAAAGTTCCTAAAGACATTCTGGATAACGCAGCAGATATGGACGATATGATGGGACAATAACTAAACGTTACGAAAAGAAGCTGTTACGAAAAGTCATCTTTCAATGACTTTTTGAACAGTTTCTATTTTTTTGAACAATTATAGCGGAGATAAAAGAACGTAAAAGTTCTCTGTCACAAAACTATTGATAATGATTTTCATTTAAGTATTGACATGACTAGTAAAACAAGTTAATGTAGTCCATGAGCGAATGATAATCATTTTCATTTAAGTGAAAAAGCTCAAATATTCGATATCGGAGTTCTTCATGAAGAAACGTTATTTATTTTCAGCCGTTATTCTGCTCTCCTTTCTTTCTTTATTTGTTGGGGCAAGTCGCATTACTCCAATGGATTTACTAGACTGGCGTTCAGAAGAAACAGAGATTTTCTTAATCAGTCGATTGCCGCGCTTAGTCGCTATTTTATTGGCTGGAGCAGGGATGAGTATTGCGGGGTTGATCATGCAACAACTAAGCCGCAATAAATTCGTTTCACCTACGACAGCTGGAACATTGGATGCGACAAAATTAGGTATTTTAGTATCAATGATTATTTTTACCAACGCAACATTATTAGAAAAGATGGCGGTATCTTTTACGTTTGCATTGCTCGGCACGTTCTTATTCATGCAAATACTAGATCGGATCAAGTTTAAAGATGCGATTTTTATCCCTCTCGTCGGGTTGATGTTCGGTAATATCCTCTCATCTATCGCCACCTTTTTCGCATACAAGGCAAACGTGATTCAAAACATGTCTGCTTGGTTGCAAGGCGACTTTTCGATGGTTATGAAAGGCCGTTACGAGCTTTTGTACATTAGCATACCGGTCTTACTCATTACATATTTATATGCGAATCGTTTTACTGTTGCAGGAATGGGAGAAGACTTCTCCAAAAACTTAGGGTTGGCCTACAAACGAATTGTTAATATCGGTTTAATTTTAGTCGCGTTAATTACGACAACTGTCGTATTAACAGTAGGTTTAATACCATTCTTGGGGCTTATCATCCCGAATATCGTCTCGATTTTCAAAGGTGATCATCTGCAGAAAACATTACCACATACCGCATTGCTTGGCGCCATTTTTCTTTTAATTTGTGATATTTTAGGCAGGGTTATTATTTTCCCGTATGAAATATCCATTAGTTTAATGGTTGGCGTTATTGGTAGCGCGATCTTCCTTTACTTGTTGTTTAGGGGGAAAGCCTATGCGTAATCGAACAAAATTAATCATTCTATCGTTAGTTGCAATCGTATTTTGTAGTTTGTATTTATTTCAAGGATTGAATGGCAGCTATGACTATGCACTTCCAAGAAGAGCGATTAAAGTTCTAGCTATGGTTTTAACAGGTGTAGCCGTTGCGTATTCGACAGTCATTTTCCAAACGATTACGCATAACCGAATTTTAACACCGAGTATTATGGGGTTAGATTCACTTTATATTCTATTGCAAACGGTGCTGATTTTCTTTTTCGGTTCTACATCGTTCGTCATGATTAACCAGCAATTTAATTTCATGCTGTCAGTAGGCGCGATGGTAGTGTTCGCTTTACTGCTCTACCACTTTTTATTTGGAAAAGGAAATCGTCCTATTTACTTCTTATTGTTAGTTGGTATCATCGTCGGAACGTTTTTCGGTAGTATTTCGACGTTCCTTCAGGTCATGATTGATCCAAATGAGTTTTTGCGAGTGCAAGACAAAATGTTCGCAAGCTTCAATAATATTAACGGTGATCTCGTATGGTGGGCTCTTAGTATTTTGCTGCTCACTGTGCTCATTGGTTGGCGCTATATGAACGAACTTGATGTATTGTCACTCGGTCGGGATACAGCAATTAATCTAGGTGTACCTTATCAAAAGGTAGTTAAATTAATGTTGATCTTATCCTCTGTCCTAATCGCAGTGTCAACCGCACTCGTAGGACCGATCACATTTTTCGGATTAATCGTCGCGAATCTTTCGTATCAGTTCTTTAAAACATTTAAACATTCCGTTCTGATTGCCGGCGCTTCCGTCATGAGTATCATTGCATTAGTCGGTGGCCAGTGGATCGTAGAACGTGTCTTTTCTTTTTCGACCACACTCAGTGTGATCATTAACTTTGTCGGTGGCATTTACTTTATCTACTTACTATTAAAGGAGAGTCGATCCTCATGATTCAAGTTCGTGAGCTAACGAAATTTTATGGGAAAAAGGCAGTCGTGGAAAAGGTCAGTGTGAATATCCATCGTGGAAAAATCACATCATTTATTGGGCCGAACGGGGCTGGTAAATCAACTCTACTTTCGATGGTCAGTCGATTGATGGATGCTGATACGGGTGATGTACTGCTCGATAAAGACAAAGTAAAAGAGATGAAGTCAAATGATTTCGCCAAACGTGTAGCTATTTTAAAACAATCCAACTTTATGAATGTTAAATTAACTATCCGTGAACTCGTTGGATTCGGTCGTTTCCCGCACTGTAAGGGCCGTCTTCAGGAAGAGGATGAACGCATGGTTGACCAAGCGCTTGAGTATATGGGATTGATGGATATGCAAGAAGCGTATTTGGACGAATTATCAGGTGGGCAACGTCAACGTGCTTTTATTGCGATGACGATTGCACAAGACACGGACTATATTTTATTGGATGAACCACTGAATAACTTAGACATGAAACACTCCGTACAGATTATGAAAATCTTACGTAAGTTAGTGAATGACTTAGGTAAAACAGTCGTCATCGTGCTGCACGATATTAATTTTGCATCTGTGTATTCAGATCGGATCGTAGCATTGAAAAACGGTAAAGTGATTAAAGACGGACCGACTTGTGACATTATCAATTCGGAATCCCTGCGAGAAATATATGACATGGATATTCCTATCCAACAAATGAAAGACTGCAGAATTTGCGTGTATTTTGACGCTATCTAATTTTAAAAAAAGCGAGGAAACTATTACTATGAAAAAACTAACACTATCTCTATTCGCTCTAATTTTAATGCTTGCACTAGCAGCATGCGGTGGAGCAAAAGAAGAAGAAAAACCTGCGGACAACGCAACTCCTGAAGAGAAGCCAGCAGAAGAAAGCACAGAAATTACAGTAACTCACGAACTTGGAGAAACAACTCTTGAGAAGAATCCCGAAAAGATAGTTGTATTTGACTTTGGAACACTTGATACATTAGACGAATTAGGAATTGAAGTAGCAGGACTTCCGCAGTCAAACGTACCTGGCTATCTTTCTAAATACGAAGATGAGAAGTACGAAAACCTTGGTAGCTTAAAAGAGCCGGATTTCGAAGCAATTAATGCAATGAAGCCAGATGTAATCTTCATCTCTGGTCGTCAATCAGATCTATATGACCAATTATCAGAAATCGCTCCAACTATTTTCATGGGTGTAGATACAACAAATTACATGGAATCTTTCAAAGAAAACATGGGTAAAATTGCAACAATCTTTGATAAAGAAGACGAAATGAATGCAGAACTTGCAGACGTTGATGCTAACATCGAAGATATTAAAGCAAAAACATCTGAAGTGGACAGTAAAGCGCTAATCATCCTTGCAACTGAAGGAAAAGTAAGTGCATACGGTCCAAGCTCACGTTTCGGTCTAGTTCACGACGTTTTTGGTTTCAAACCAGCTGATGAAAAGATCGAAGCTTCTACACACGGACAAAATATCACATTTGAATACATCTTAGATACAAACCCGGATATTCTTTTCATCATCGACCGTGATGCAGCAATCGGTAACGGCGCAACAGCTAAAGATTCTGTTGAAAACGATCTAGTGAAGAAAACAAACGCATTTAAAAATGACAAAATGGTTTACCTAGATGGTGAGTATTGGTACTTATCAGGCGGCGGACTTCAATCAATGAAAGAAATGATTAAAGAGGTAGAAGCTGGACTATAAGAACATGCAACTCCCTAAAAGACTTAGTCTTTTAGGGAGTTTTTGGTTTTGTCTTATAGATGCGCTTGTTTGCCGCTCAAAGCAAGTGCGCGTCCGCTCATAGAGACATGACTTTCGCTCATAGGAAGTGGCTTCGTGCTCATAGAGACGTGACTTTCGCTCATAGGAAGTGGCTTCGCGCTCATAAAAGTGCGTCAACCGCTCATAGAGACATGACTTTCGCTCATAGGAAGTGGCTTCGCGCTTATAGAATTGCGTCAACCGCTCATAGAGACGTGACTTTCGCTCATAGGAAGTGGCTTCGCGCTCATAAAAGTGCGTCAACCGCTCATAGAGACATGACTTTCGCTCATAGGAAGTGGCTTCGCGCTCATAGAATTGCGTCAACCGCTCATAGAGACGTGACTTTCAGTCAAGTCCTTGATCTTGTGTAAATTACTTATCCCCTATTGAATGTCACTTCACGGATAGTTCGATTTGCTGTTCCCGCAGGGAGGGGGTACCCCCTCCCTGCGGGAACAGTTTTGTTTTGACTTACCGTAGCGGGCTGCCTTTTTGTAGACGTTCATCCGCCTCCATCAGCACAGCACCGATCAGTCGAAAGGCAGACTGCTCATTTGGAAAAATGCGGATGACTTGTTCTCTTCTTCGCACTTCTTGATTTAAGCGTTCTAGGTGATTGGTAGAACTTGTATAGCGATGATAACGAGAAGGCTCATTTAAGAACTGCGTGGCCTCATCATAGCCTCCCTCAAGAATATCTAACGCTTTTTGAACACGTGGCTCTTTCGCATACTTCTCTACCAGCCGTTCTTTCGCTTCCCGAGCTCCTTCAAGATCAGAGCTCATAAAAATAGTGCGCACGTCCGCCATAAAGGATTTGGCCATTTTTTTCGGTAATGCTTTTAGTAGATTCCGCTTGAAATGGACAGTACATCGTTGCCAAGAAGTCCCGACAAACTCCTGGCTAATCGCCTTCTTGAGCCCCTCATGTGCATCCGAGATGACAAGGTCAGGAGATTGGAGTCCACGTCGCTTTAGACTCTGGAGGAACGACTGCCAAGCTTCGAAACTCTCTGCTTGATCAATTTTCAGCCCCACCACTTCCCGGCGGTTGTCCGTGCTGATCGCCGTCGCGATATAAACTGCTTTGGAAACCACTTTTCGATTCTCACGGACTTTGATATACATGGCGTCCACATGCAAGTAACGATACGTCGTCACATTCAAAGGACGGCTGGCCCATTGGTTGACGATCGGATCGAGCTGGGCAGTCAGTGAAGATACGAAAGATTTAGAAACCGTTTCTCCGCATAATGTCTCGATAACATTCGTCACTTTCCTTGTGGAAACGCCACTGACCACCATCTCTAGCATGGAAAGCATAAACGCCTGGTCCACCCGTGCATATTTTTCAAAAACCGATGTCGAAAAACCACCTTCTCGTGTACGCGGAACTTTTAATTTCACGCGCCCGACAGTGATCATCAGTTCTCGTTCATAGTAGCCGTTGCGATAGTCACGTCGCTCAGCTACTCGTTCATATTTGGCCGTTTCCAAATACTCATCTCTTTCTTTTTCCATATACTCATTTAATATGAGAACGACAGCAGATTTCAGCACGTTGTCCAGATTAGAAGTCATCACCGCTTCTTTTAGTTCTTCCTCGTTTATGTTAAGATAATCAAATAGGGTCATCATCAATTCCTCCTCAATGTGATCGTGGTTGTGAACATTGTAACATAGGGAATTGATGTGGCTCTTTTTCTATTTACACAATTATATGGACTTTATCTGACTTTCGCTCATAGGAAGTGACTTTCGCTCATAGGAAGTGGCTTCGCGCTCATAGAAGTGCGTCAACCGCTCATAGAGACATGACTTTCGCTCATAGGAAGTGGCTTCGTGCTCATAGAGACGTGACTTTCGCTCATAGGAAGTGGCTTCGCGCTCATAAAAGTGCGTCAACCGCTCATAGAGACATGACTTTCGCTCATAGGAAGTGGCTTCGCGCTTATAGAATTGCGTCAACCGCTCATAGAGACGTGACTTTCGCTCATAGGAAGTGGCTTCGCGCTCATAAAAGTGCGTCAACCGCTCATAGAGACATGACTTTCGCTCATAGGAAGTGGCTTCGCGCTCATAGAATTGCGTCAACCGCTCATAGAGACGTGACTTTCAGTCAAGTCCTTGATCTTGTGTAAATTACTTATCCCCTATTGAATGTCACTTCACGGATAGTTCGATTTGCTGTTCCCGCAGGGAGGGGGTACCCCCTCCCTGCGGGAACAGTTTTGTTTTGACTTACCGTAGCGGGCTGCCTTTTTGTAGACGTTCATCCGCCTCCATCAGCACAGCACCGATCAGTCGAAAGGCAGACTGCTCATTTGGAAAAATGCGGATGACTTGTTCTCTTCTTCGCACTTCTTGATTTAAGCGTTCTAGGTGATTGGTAGAACTTGTATAGCGATGATAACGAGAAGGCTCATTTAAGAACTGCGTGGCCTCATCATAGCCTCCCTCAAGAATATCTAACGCTTTTTGAACACGTGGCTCTTTCGCATACTTCTCTACCAGCCGTTCTTTCGCTTCCCGAGCTCCTTCAAGATCAGAGCTCATAAAAATAGTGCGCACGTCCGCCATAAAGGATTTGGCCATTTTTTTCGGTAATGCTTTTAGTAGATTCCGCTTGAAATGGACAGTACATCGTTGCCAAGAAGTCCCGACAAACTCCTGGCTAATCGCCTTCTTGAGCCCCTCATGTGCATCCGAGATGACAAGGTCAGGAGATTGGAGTCCACGTCGCTTTAGACTCTGGAGGAACGACTGCCAAGCTTCGAAACTCTCTGCTTGATCAATTTTCAGCCCCACCACTTCCCGGCGGTTGTCCGTGCTGATCGCCGTCGCGATATAAACTGCTTTGGAAACCACTTTTCGATTCTCACGGACTTTGATATACATGGCGTCCACATGCAAGTAACGATACGTCGTCACATTCAAAGGACGGCTGGCCCATTGGTTGACGATCGGATCGAGCTGGGCAGTCAGTGAAGATACGAAAGATTTAGAAACCGTTTCTCCGCATAATGTCTCGATAACATTCGTCACTTTCCTTGTGGAAACGCCACTGACCACCATCTCTAGCATGGAAAGCATAAACGCCTGGTCCACCCGTGCATATTTTTCAAAAACCGATGTCGAAAAACCACCTTCTCGTGTACGCGGAACTTTTAATTTCACGCGCCCGACAGTGATCATCAGTTCTCGTTCATAGTAGCCGTTGCGATAGTCACGTCGCTCAGCTACTCGTTCATATTTGGCCGTTTCCAAATACTCATCTCTTTCTTTTTCCATATACTCATTTAATATGAGAACGACAGCAGATTTCAGCACGTTGTCCAGATTAGAAGTCATCACCGCTTCTTTTAGTTCTTCCTCGTTTATGTTAAGATAATCAAATAGGGTCATCATCAATTCCTCCTCAATGTGATCGTGGTTGTGAACATTGTAACATAGGGAATTGATGTGGCTCTTTTTCTATTTACACAATTATATGGACTTTATCTGACTTTCGCTCATAGGAAGTGACTTTCGCTCATAGGAAGTGGCTTCGCGCTCATAGAAGTGCGTCAACCGCTCATAGAGACATGACTTTCGCTCATAGGAAGTGGCTTCGCGCTTATAGAACCCTCATCCCCACAAAAAAACAAAAACAAAACTAGTCAAATTCCTCTAGCGAGTGATATAATTACATGTGTAAAGACATCTAAAGATTTTATAATGGAAAGGTAGAAGGTTAGTGGAGACAAAGGAATTATCACGCAATAAGCTGCTCGGTATTGCGGGCACTGGATGGATGTTTGATGCGATGGATGTGGGTATTTTATCCTTTGTCATTGCAGCACTTGCTGTAGATTGGCAGTTGACGTCGACAGAAATGGGTTGGATTGGAAGCGTCAACTCGATAGGGATGGCCTTCGGGGCGTTAGGCTTTGGTTTGCTAGCAGACCGGATCGGACGCAAGCCAGTATTTATGATTACATTAATTTTATTCTCAGTGGCGAGCGGACTGTCTGCTTTTACGACTGCATTATGGGCATTTCTGGCTTTGCGCTTTTTAGTAGGTGCGGGGCTTGGTGGGGAGTTGCCGGTAGCATCTACGCTTGTTTCTGAAAGTGTGGAGGCGAAGGAACGTGGACGCGTCGTTGTGTTACTTGAGAGTTTTTGGGCTGCAGGTTGGCTGCTTGCCGCGTTGATTGCTTATTTTGTCATTCCGAGCTTTGGTTGGAGAATTGCGCTGATCATTACCGCTTTGCCGGCATTTTACGCAATCTACTTACGAAGAAATTTGCCGGATTCGAAAAAGTTTGTAACGGAAGGTAAAACAAATGAAACAACGGGGCAGAAATTGAAGCAACTTTTAGCTCCTGCGTATAGAAAACGGACGATTATGCTATGGATTGTTTGGTTTGCTGTCG
Source organism: Sporosarcina sp. PTS2304 (assembly GCF_003351785.1). Taxonomy (GTDB): domain Bacteria; phylum Bacillota; class Bacilli; order Bacillales_A; family Planococcaceae; genus Sporosarcina. The sequence continues at coordinate 2,467,544 of NZ_CP031230.1, read as the reverse complement.
TCTTTTCCTATTACGGTATGTTTTTATGGCTGCCTAGTGTGATGGTGTTAAAAGGATTTAGTCTACTTAAAAGTTTCGGCTACGTGTTACTCATGACGTTGGCGCAGTTGCCAGGCTACTTCAGTGCTGCTTGGTTAATAGAGCGTGCGGGAAGAAAGTTCGTGTTGGCTACGTATTTATTCGGTACTGCAGGTAGCGCGTTGGCTTTCGGTAACGCTGAGACGCTAACTACGTTGTTAGTGTCAGGCGCATTTTTATCATTCTTTAACTTAGGTGCCTGGGGTGCGCTTTATGCTTATTCACCTGAACAATATCCTACAGCGATTCGTGCGACAGGTTCGGGTGTAGCAGCGGCGGTTGGTCGAGTGGGCGGAATTTTTGGACCGCTACTGATCGGTTCGTTATTAACGGAAGGATTCGGATTTGGCAGTATATTCGCTATTTTTTGCGGTGCGATTATGATTGGTGTTGTGGCGGTAATAGTTCTTGGGACAGAAACTAAGCAATTAGAGTTAACATAGTATAGGATCAGTCGTTTCCAAGTAATCTACATGGAGACGGCTTTTTTTGATGCAAATATTTTTGATTACCGTCTAAAACCTTTATAATTACAGGAAGGGAGTTGATACGATGTTTCGCATTCCAGATGATATAGCACGTGTTGCACGAGAACGGAGCGAAGGATTCCAAGTAGAAGGGTTTGTGCACGGGGAAGGTTCTGAATCCCCTGCGTTATTGCTAGTAGGTGAAGCGCCGGGCGAACATGAAGGAGTACATGGGGTGCCGTTTATTGGCCGTGCGGGTGAGGAGTTGATGAAATCATTGGCTTCCGTCGGGTTAACACGTGAAGATGTCTATATGACCAGCGCTTTTCGCAGTAGGCCGTATCGTTGGGGAACGAAAAAGGAACGTGATGGAACGTTGACGGAGCGTAAGTATAATCGCCCACCTACACAGAAAGAACAGCTCGCTCATGCTCCTGTTTTGGATTATGAAGTAGCCAATCTTCAGCCGAAACTGATTGTGACGTTAGGAAATGTCGGGTTACAGCGGCTGCTCGGAAAACATGCGAAAGTGACTGATTTACACGGTCAACTAGTGACGCAACCTGTGCAATACTTACATTCACTAGAAGATACACAGTATAGTTGGACGGAACAAGCTTATACGATTTTACCGACGTTTCATCCCGCTTCTGTCTTTTATCGGCCTTCCTTGCGACCCGAACTAGAAAAAGACTGGATGAAAATTGGAGAATACCTTCACGGATTTACTGCACGTCCACTTGAATAAAAAGGAGTAGCATATGCATACAGAACACAAAACAAAAGGGTCTTTACGTAGTTTTGCTAAGTTGTTGAAAGTTTTACATTGGCCTGTTGCTGTAACTGTGTTCGCTTTAATCTTATCACTGCTTGAGACGGCTGCTGGCCTGGTCGTTCCTCTTATTACGAAAGATTTAGTGGATTCGTTTACGAGTGACATGATGAATGTTAAAACAGGTGTATGGTTGCTGGTGCTTTTTGTCGTTCAAGCGATTGCCGGGGGTTTCTCGTATTATATGCTCGCTTATATTGGCGAGACGGTTGTAGCAGATTTGCGAAATCAGTTATGGCAAAAGATTTTGCGCCTGCCAGTTCCTTATTTTGATCACAATGAATCCGGAACGACTATGAGCCGTATCACGCAAGATACAACTGTTTTGAAATCATTAGTTTCCGATCATTTGGTGTCGTTCATTTCAGGTTTACTCTCCATAGTAGGAGCTATCGTCATTTTACTGTTTTTGGATTGGAAAATGACATTGATCATGCTAGTGAGTGTGCCGATCAGTATGGCAATTTTATTTCCGCTTGGTCGTGTAATGCATAAAGTGGCAAAAGCTACACAGGCGGAAATGGCGAAGTTTTCGGGGCATCTTGGCCGTGTGCTCGGTGATATACGGTTAGTAAAAGCTTATCGTGCAGAGCCGGTTGAAGAGGAAAAAGGGAAATTAGCCATCCAATCGCTGTTTCGTTACGGTTTAAAAGAAGCAAAAATTCAAGCGGTCATTTCTCCGATTATGATGTTGACGATGATGGGCATCCTAGTAGTCATTTTAGGATATGGAGGAGCGCAAGTTGCAAAAGGGGCCTTATCGGCAGGCACATTGGTGGCGATTATCTTCTTGCTGTTTCAAATTATCGTACCGTTTGCACAGATGGCGCAATTTTTTACGTCTTTCCAAAAAGCGGTAGGTGCGACTGAAAGAATTCAAGGAATATTGCAAATGGAGTCTGAATGGGCAAATGGTCAGGAAGTAGTCCAAGAAGAGTCAGCACTTACTTTTTCAGATGTTCATTTTTCTTATGAAGCAGATAAACGCGTAGTAGCAGGGATTTCATTTACAGCGGAACGAGGAACAGTAACAGCATTTATTGGTCCGAGCGGTGGGGGGAAAACGACGATCTTTTCATTAATTGAACGGTTTTATCAACCAAATGCCGGACGCATTCTGCTCGGTACAACACCGATTGATGCTATTCCATTAGCCGAGTGGCGGAAGAAAATCGGGTATGTCTCCCAAGAAAGTCCTTTGCTAAGTGGTTCGATTATGGACAATATCGCCTATGGGTTGGAGAGCCGGCCGCCACTTGAAGAAGTGATAAAAGCTACAAAAGCCGCAAATGCGTTGGCGTTTATAGAAGAAATGCCGGAGCGTTTTGAAACGATGGTAGGGGAACGTGGGATGAAATTGTCTGGTGGTCAGCGTCAACGGATTGCAATTGCAAGAGCGTTATTGCATGATCCGGAAATTCTGTTGTTGGATGAAGCAACGTCCAATCTTGATAGTGGATCAGAAACACATGTGCAAGAGGCGCTACACCATTTGATGCAGGGCCGAACGACTCTAATTATTGCACATCGACTGGCGACAGTGCTTCATGCCGATCAGTTGCTCTTTTTAGAGAATGGCAAGATTACAGGACGTGGTCGTCACGAAGAACTACTGAAAACCCATGCATTGTATAGAGAATTTGCAGCTGGTCAAGGGTTGGTGTACTAATTGAAAGGAGAAGATCATATGTATGAACCGATTGATCCTGACTTTTTTAATGTACCTGTTTTAGAACTTGCCCGTAAGTTAGTAGGAAAATATATTGTTCATGAGCGAGTGGGAGGGCGGTTGGTTGTTAGAATTGTCGAGACCGAGGCGTATCATGGAGCTGAGGACCGGGCAGCGCATAGTTTCGGCAATCGTCGAACGAAACGAACGGAAGTAATGTTTGGTGAGGCGGGGTCTGTCTATACATACCAAATGCATACCCACACATTGATGAATGTAGTAAGTGCGCAAGAAGGAGTTCCTCATGCTGTTCTCATACGGGCAGGTGAGCCAGTAGAAGGACTAGAAACGATGCGGGAAAATCGTGGAAGTCATATTAAAAAACTGTTCGATTTAACGAATGGTCCCGGTAAGCTCTCAAAAGCGCTCGGAGTGACAATGGATTATTATGGGCATCACTGGACGCGTAAGCCTCTTTATATAGCAGAAGGTGTTCCGCAAGCTGAAATCGTAGCAGGGCCAAGGGTAGGCATTGGTAATACAGGCGAGGCTGTCCATTATCCTTGGCGTTTTTACGAGAAAGATAACCCGTTCGTCTCTAAATACAGGAAATAATAAGTTAGGAAAGATAGTCTGCGGAATATTCCGTAACAGAGAAGAATAGGGGTAACTATGATAAGAGTATTAAAGATGGGTAGCGCGTTTATCGGTATTATCGTTGGAGCAGGATTCGCATCAGGCAATGAAATTATGACATACTTTACGAGTTTTGGCATGGCAGGAATTTTTGGTGCTGTCCTCTGCACGGCACTTTTCGCTTATTTAGGTATGATGCTGACTAGATTGGGAAGTCGGTTACAAACGAAGTCTCACAAAGATGCAATATATAAAATCAGTGGCCGATATGGTGGAATTATAGTTGATGGTGTCATTATTTTTACGTTATTTGGTGTGGGTGTAGTCATGCTGGCGGGGGCAGGTGCTAATGTAAATCAACAATTTGGCATTCCTGCTTTTATCGGCAGTTTGTTGATGATTGCACTCGTTTTTTTGACTGTTTTATTAAACGTAGACAAAGTGGTAAGTGTAATTGGAAGCGTGACACCATTTTTGATACTTGCTGTAGTGGGGGTATCGATCTACAGTTTAGCGACGATGGACACAACGTTTGCAGTGCTAGATCCAGTCGCAAAAGCTGTACCAACAACTTTGCCTAACTGGTTTATCTCTGCGATCAATTATGTATCATTTAATATTGCAGTAGGGGCATCAATGTCTATTGTAATGGGTGGTGCAGAAAGTGATGAAAAGACTGCAGCGTGGGGTGGCTTGGTAGGAGGCTTAGGTTTAGGAATCTTAATTATACTAAGTCATCTAGCTATATTTTCGCAAGTGGACGTTGTGGCAGGAACTGAATTACCGATGTTAGCGATTATTGACAACATCTCCCCCGGACTGGCTGTTTTTATGGCATGTATATTATACGCCATGATTTTCAATACAGCCGTTAGTATGTTTTATGCATTCGGCTCTAGATTCGTCCGCAATGACACGAATAAGTTTAAACTATTCGTTGCCGTGTCTTTAATCATCGGGTATGTGCTAAGCTTCTACGGATTTACGAACTTAGTTAGCTACCTCTATCCAATCGTCGGGTATTTAGGATTGTTCTTAGTCATTGCGTTAATCGTTGCATCATTCCGTATGCCACATGCGCGAAGTAAATAAAGAAGTAGCTGTCCAATATGGCGTTTGTATAAACTGAGCAGAGAAAAACGACTCGTTTTCCTTTGCTCATTTTTGTTTTATAATTCATTGCCTTAGAAAGCAGACAGTATTTTTCTCCTCACTCGAAGAATTCTTTGTGGTGCAGAAAATGAGTGTATGTGTGAGGATTCTCCCTGCAGAACCGGACGCTTTCCTGAGGGGGCGCGGTGGACTTGCTAGAAGTGCTTTGGCGATTACGCCTGTCGTCCTGATCCTCCAGGAGTCGCCGGTTCTTCCGGGAGAATCCTTGAGTTTGTGTCGGGAAGTCAGTTGGTGTTTGTCCAGAAGTTGGTGTGGGATAAATGATTCTTCTTTCTTGGTGCAGAAAATGAGTGTATGTGTGAGGATTCTCCCTCCAGAACCGGACGCTTTCCTGAGGGGGCGCGGTGGACTCGCCAGAAGTGCGTTGGCGATTACACCTGTCACCCTGATCCTCCAGGAGTCGCCGGTTCTTTCGGGAGAATCCTTGAGTTTGTGTCGGGAAGTCAGTTGGTGTTCGTCCAGAATTTAGAATGGGGTAAGTGACTTCTCCAGTGCGGTGCAGAAAAGTAGGGTACGTGTTAGGATTCTCCCTCCAGAACCGGACGCTTTCCTGAGGGGACGCGGCGGACTCGCCAGAAGTGCTTTGGCGATTACGCCTGTCGTCCTGATCCTCCAGGAGTCGCCGGTTCTTCCGGGAGAATCCTTGAGTTTGTGTTCGTAAGTCAGTTTGTGTTCGTCCAGAAATAGAGTATGGTAAGCTCTACTTCCTGAACAGTGTAGATAAAGCTTTGGATTGCCTGATTGAATACATATAGAGTCATTGCTTGTTCCACTCAGTCCATCGAAATAGTCATAGTAGCTGATGTTGGTCTTTCACCACATACAAAGAGTGATCAACCTGTCTTGCACACGCTAAGTTTCGGCTGAAGCTGGAAGACGATCGACTCCCTCTTGAAAATACGATGGTGACAAGGTTTATCGCATCTTGTGTCTAACCAAAAAATATTTTTATTTCAATATGCTAATGATTTTATTCCTAATTATTTATATATTTACGGATATTGTAAACAACAGTGAATGCTCCGCCGACAGTTACAGAAACTGTAAATAGATATGGCATGCACTAATGGATCTCCAAATCCCTATGATGACTGACCCTCCCACGTCTCTTAGCGTCGTGCGCTGACATTCCTTCGTTCGGTCTATCATAAGTTGGAGGCTGGCGAGATGCTCCGGGAGAGGCTCAAGGCCCGATGTACGATAGGGGTGCCAGCTTCTCCGTGTCATGAATAGTATGTTTATTCCAGAATGTACTTAAGACGCTAGTTGGAGACAGTGCAGGTCTGTCAACATGTGTTCTCCGTCAAACCGACGTTTTTTCGTGCATAGAGTATGGAGAACCTTTAGTAGTTTACTGCATAAGACGACCATGGACTGCTTTTTACGAAGCGGATTTTCTGATCGCTGCGTATAATACTCATGAAGCTTAAGGAATGCTGGATTGTTCCGCAGAATCGGCCGGATCGCTTTGAACAGAATGGCTCGAAGCCTCTTACGACCTCGTTTGGATATTTTCTTCTGTCCCTTATGAGTGCCGGAGGAGTTCTCTCGAAGTGTGAGACCCGCTAATTTAATAAGTTGGCGTGGACTCTCATAATCAGTGAAACTCCCTACCTCAGCCAAGAGGCCTGCGATGGTACGATGGGCAATCCCTGGAACGGAAGCTAGAAATTCATACTCTGTCGTTTGGGTAATCAAGGCATCTAGCTCTGCCTTGATGGACTCTAGTTCTTCCTCAATCAGGCGATACTGACGCACGAGAGAAGCGATTTCCCGTCTCGCTCCCCAAGGGGCGACAGTAACCCCAATAGAAGACTGAGCTACCTGAATGAGTTCGGCTGCTTTCTTTGGACGTCTTTGTTTCATCCGTCCCGCGTCTGCACAAATATCGGCCAATTCAGCCGGTGTCATATCGACAATATCTGCGGGTAACGGAGTCTCTTCCAATACGGCAAGCACCATGGCACCGAAATCAGAAAAGACTTGAAACAGCTCCGGAAAATACTTGTCGATCCACCGATGCAGTTTGTTTTTTAAGGCGGAGCGTTCTTTGATCAATGCTTCTTCGATACTATAGCCAGCGCGGATATCCGCTGCCTGATCCCGAAGAAGTTTAGGATGAGAAAAGCGTCCGTCTTTCATCAATCGCGCGATGGTGAGAGCGTCTTTCTTGTCATTCTTGGTCTGCAGGTTATCATCTAACTCTTTCACACGTTTTACGTGCATCGCATTGACAACCACGAGCGGAATGCCTCGATCTTCGAGGAAGTACGCTAAGTTCAACCAATAATGTCCTGTCGGTTCTACACCGACGAGTACGTTAGATTTCCCATGCTCTTTCATACCATCTAGGATTGCTTCATACAGTGCTTCAAAACCTTCGATAGTTTGTAAGAAAGGAAAAGCTTTTTTCATCTCACGACCACGTTCATCGACAAATGTGGCGTAATGTTTGTACTTCGCGATATCGATTCCAACTACTAATGTTTGTTCAGTTACTTGATTAATTTTGTGATTCACTTTAGAATTCATGTGAGTCCTCCTTGTGTATGGTTAGGGGTCAAGCCGTCGATGCCTTGACACCCCCAAATCATATCAAGGGGACTTTTGTATTTCAATAGGGCGTCTCTAATCAGACAGGAATGCTCCGGGAGGATCAGGGCGACAGGCGTAACCCGCAGTGCTTGACGGTCCACCGCGTCCCCTCCGGAAAGCGTATCGTCTGGAAGCGCAAGCCGCAAGACACTCCAAGTCAGCTTCACTCCATCCAATAAACGAACATGAAGTAGCAGACAAGCCCACGTATTTTTCACCACATACAAAGAGTGATCAAACTGTTTTGCCTACACTAAGTAAGGCTCGCGCTTACAGACGATCGACTCCGGGAGGTTCAGGGAAAGCCGTAGCGAAGGACGGCTTTTGCGAGTGAAGCGTAGCGAGAAGGAGCACATCTTTGCACTGACAGGCGTAACCCGCAGCGCTTGACGGTCCGCCGCGTCCCCTCCGGAAAGCGTATCGTCTGGAAGCGCAAGCCGCAAGACTCTTCAAGTCAGCTTCACTCCATCTAATCGCTATATTACTCACTTATGCTTATAAGAAAAGGACTGTCACAGAAAGTCAGATACTACTGACTTTCTGGACAGCCCCTATCTATAATTAAACTGTTGCTAATTCAAGTTGTACAGCTGGACCGAAGAACTCATAGTGGATCTTCTCTTGTGGTACACCGATTAACACAAGCTGCTGAATCACGAACTCCATGAATCCAGTAGGACCGCAAACATAAATGTCGCTGCCTTTAATAACATTCTCTTCTAAGAACTCACGTGTAAAGATGCCGTCTCCCTCTTCGGAATAAAGCGCTTTGTACGTAGAATTCGGTAGTTTTGCATTCAATTGCTCAAGTTTGTTCGCAAATGCTTGCTGGCTGCGTGTCCGTGCAGAGTGCAAGAAAGCGACTTCACGCTCAGGAGATACATCAGCAATCGTTGAGTACATAGCTTTCATTGGCGTAATACCTACACCACCGCTGATTAATGTTACTGGAGTAGTAGTAGTCGGCTCCAAGAAGAAGTCTCCTGCTGGTGCACTGACTTCAATAATATCTCCAACACTTGCTTGATCATGTAAATAGCAAGATACGACACCGTTCGGCTGTAAAATATCTTCACGCTTTACAGAAATACGGAATGTGTCTTCGTTTGATTTTTGAGACAAGCTGTATTGACGGTTAACGATATTTTTCGCTCCAGGAATGGACATGCGAACTGTAATGTATTGACCAGGTAAGTAGTAAGGCAATTTCTTGCCATCTACTGGCTTCAAGTAGAATGAAGTAATGATATCACTCTCTTTAACTTTGTCGACAATTTCGAAGTCTTTGAATAACTTCCAGCCGCCATCAGCTTCTGCGGTGTTTTCGTACATTTCTGCTTCGACACCGATAAACGCGTCAGCAATTACACCATAAGCTGCTGCCCATGCATCGATGATCTCTGGAGTCGCTGCATCGCCGAGTACTTCTTTAATAGCGCCCAGCAAATGCTCTCCAACGATTGGATAATGTTCAGGCAAGATTCCGAGTGACACGTGTTTGTGTGCGATTTGTACGACAGCGGGTAAAATAGCTGTTAAGTTATCAATATGTTGTGCTGCTGCGTATACTGTATTTGCAAGAGCGGTCTGTTGACGGCCTTGTGATTGGTTTGCGTGATTGAATATATCTAGTAATTCCGGATGTGCTTTGAACATGTTTCTGTAGAATACAGTCGTAATTGTTTTTCCGTGTTGCTCCAATACTGGTACTGTGGATTTAATAATATCGATTGTTTTTTGATCTAACATAGGTAATGCACAACCTCTCCGTATTTGATAGTTCTATCATAAAACATTTCGCTGTTAAAAGCTATATATAAAATACATGTTTAAGTTTTTTATTAGCAATTGGTCACATTTCATTCAAAAAGCTGTCATATTTTACATTGTTCAGCTTGCCGCTTTCTAAGGATATCTCTATAGAAAATGGTATAATAGAGAGAGAACTGAAAGTGGTGATACTATGCGTTTAACAATGTATACTGACTATTCGCTGCGTGTTCTGATTTTTTTGGCTTCCAAGCAACCAAGGGAATTATCTACCGTACAAGAAATATCGGATGCTTATAAGATCTCGAAAAATCACCTCACAAAGATTGTCCATGAGCTAGGAAAACTGCAGTTAATCGAAACGATTCGCGGTCGGGGTGGCGGAATTCGTCTCTGCGTAGAACCGAAAGATATAAATGTCGGTGCGCTAGTCCGTATGACGGAAGACGACTTTCATTTAGTAGAATGTTTTGATCCGAGCAAGAATATGTGCGTTCTTTCTTCAGCATGCCAGTTAAAAGGTGTATTATATGAAGCGTTGCAGGCATATTTCGCTGTACTTGATCGCTATACCATTGCTGATTTCCTTCATAATAAAGATGAAATCCATAGTTTATTATTTTCCACTGGTCAATCGTAAATAGTGTGGTAGAATATAATTAGTAAACAGAGTGAAATAGGAGGAATTAAAAAATGTCAAAAGTTTTAGTCATTGGGCATAAAAACCCGGATACGGATTCTATCGCATCTGCGATTACGTATGCATATCTTAAGCAACAGATCGGAGTCGATGCAGAAGCGGTTCGTTTAGGAAGTATTTCTAAAGAAACAGCATATGCATTAGAGACATTCGGTTTTGAAGCGCCGCGTCTAATTGAAAATGCTTCGTCCGAAGTATCACAAGTTATTTTAGTAGATCACAATGAAAGCCAACAAAGTGTCGATGATTTGGACAAAGTACAAGTATTAGAAGTAATTGACCACCACCGAATCGCGAACTTCCAAACGAATGATCCATTGTACTACCGCGCAGAACCTGTCGGCTGTACAGCAACTATTTTAAATAAATTATTTAAAGAACACGGTGTAGAAATACCAAAAAATATTGCGGGTCTTATGTTGTCAGCGATTATTTCTGATTCTCTATTATTTAAATCACCTACTTTCACTGCGCAAGATCAGGCAGCGGCTAATGAATTAGCTGCGATTGCTGAAGTAGATGCAGCAGAGTATGGACTAGCGATGTTAAAAGCAGGCGCTGACTTGAGTGCTACACCTGTTTCAGAACTAGTGAGCTTGGATGCGAAAGAGTTTTCATTTGGTGACGTGAAAATTGAAATTGCACAAGTAAACGCAATTGACGTGCAAGATATTTTAGGACGTCAAGAAGAATTGGAAACATTACTTCAACAGGTGATTGCTCAAAAACAATTGGATCTCTTCTTGTTTGTCGTAACGGATATCATCAATAGCGATTCTGTTATGATTGCATTAGGGGATGAATCGGAACGTGCAAGCTCTGCATTTAACGTGTCATTAGCGAATAATGCAGCATTGCTAAAAGGTATCGTCTCTCGTAAAAAGCAAATTGTGCCTGTGTTGACTGAAGCACTTTCTTAATTAGTAGACTGTCCAGAAATCGATTGCCTGATTTCTGGATAGTCTTTTTTATGCTAAGTTAACCGGTTGCGTCGCAGGACCTTCTAAGACAGAGCCGTCTGCACGGAAGCGTGAGCCGTGACATGGACAATCCCATGTTTGATCCCCTTTGTTCCAGCGTGTCCGGCAACCCATATGGGTACAAATAGGGGAGTCTGTTCGAGCGATATGTCCTCCGGCGAATTCTTTTACAGTACGTCCCGTTAACAACAACGCTCTGCTGAATAAAGCGCCAAAATCCGTTCGTCCAGGCGAATACAGTTCGCTAGCTTCATTTGGCTTACCGGTGATTGCATCTGTTATAATTTGCGCACTGACTAAAGAGTTGGATAATCCCCATTTGCGATATCCTGTACTAATATAGACATCAGGTGTTTTATCAGATATCGCTCCGATATAAGGTACTAAGTCCGGTGTTGACGGATCTTGTGCCGACCACTTATAAATTATTTCGGGGGACTCCAATGAAGTGTTTAAATCATTCGTGAGTCGGTCATAAAGTAGTTGTGTTTCTTTTTCCGCACCAGCGGGATGTGACTCAGCGCAAAGTAATAGATAAGATTGCCCGTCTATAGTTGCCGTACGAATGGATCGTTTCGGATGATCTACCGCCATATACTGATGGGTAAAGGAGCTAGCTGTTTTTGCGGCTGCAATATAAGATCGTTCAACATCTAATTTTAAGATTTGCATCCCTTCGAGTGCTTCAATAGGATAGTGCGAGCAAATAATGAGCTGGCGATAGCTGACTGTATGGGCCGAAGCCAGTTTAGCAAAATGTCTATCTGTATCCAGAGCCGCCACTTGTGCGTGTTCAAAAATACGAGCTCCCGCAGTCTTCGCAAGTTGGGCTAATTTTTGACCAAAACGTACAGGATGAATTTGTGCCTCGTCGAAAATAGTGAGTGTATGGGACGTATCGAATGGCAAGTCGTTTGCTTTATTTCCAAATGTAAAAGGGATGCCAATTGCCTCATAGGCCTTCTTTTCTTCTATTAATCGTTCAGTACCTTCCTTCGATTGTGAAAATAGTGTGGAATGAGCAGCTTGTAATTCTTGTTCTGTTGCGATCGTCCGCGCGAAACGTATAGCTTCCTCATTCGCATGAAAGTAAATTTTTGCGCCCTCTACCCCGAATGTTTCAATTAAATCAGCATAGACGATATCGTGCTGTGCAGTTAGTTTTCCTGTAGAGTTTCCAGTGGCCCCTTGGAGAATACTGTTTTTCTCTAATAATATGACGTCTTTCCCTTGCTTTGCTAAAGAGTACGCATTGGCCAGCCCTGTTAACCCTCCTCCAATAATTAAAACTTCACAGGACAAATCTTGTTCCATCGTAGAGAAATTCTGCCGTGTATACTCGGTGGCAAGCCATAGTGATTCATTCATCTGTACACCTCATTCTGTATAATAATATCTTTGCCAGGCATTTCTATTGTTACCATCTTTACTTGAATCTAAAATAGAGAATAGAAAGGTGGGGCAAAAAAATGAAAATCGAAGTTTGGTCAGACTATGTTTGTCCGTTTTGCTATATGGGGAAAAGACGACTGGAGGAAGCGTTGGCAGAAGTAAATGTCACTGAACCAGTGGAGATGGAATTTAAAGCATATATGCTTGATCCGAATACACCAGTCGCGTCCGGTCAGTCGTTCCTAGAAGGGATGGCAAAGAAATTCAATGTTAGTGAATCAGAAGCAGAGTATATGATGAAGAACATCGAGTCACAAGCTCAAACAGTAGGTCTTCATTATCAAATGAAAAAGATGAAAACATCTAATACGTTGGATGCTCATCGTTTAACGAAGTTTGCAGCGGTACAGGGAAAAGGTGAACAAGTAGCGGAGTTGTTAATGCATAGCCATTTTATAGAAGGCGAGCATATTGATACGGAAGAAGTATTAGTCGCTATTGCGGAAGAAGCAGGATTGGATACAGCACAAACGAAGGAAATGTTGCAAAGTGATGATTTTACTGAAAAAGTCCATGCAGATATGCAGCAGGCGCGTGAAATGGGAATTAAAAGTGTTCCTTTCTTCTTATTCAATAAGAAGTATGCTGTTTCTGGTTCGCAATCCAAAGAAGCATTTATCGAAGCACTAACAAAAGTAGCTGAAGAAGAGGTGGCGGAGTAGTCTTAAGTGATGACGGTTCTTGTAGGCTATGAGATAAAGTGAAAATGAAATAGAAAACGTATGAAGGGTCGCCCTCCATACGTTTTCTATTTCATTTAGACCGCTATAATTAAGTAGCTTTTATGACCGCTATAGTCATCTGGATATCAATATTTTCACCGACCATTACACCGCCAGCTTCAATGGCCCGGTTCCATGTTAGGCCAAATTCTTTTCTGTTGATTTCGCCTTCTGCTACATAACATGCTCCGAATACATTGACTTCTACAGGAGTAATACAAAACAATACTCTTTTCATCGTCTGTTTAATCGTCAATTCTCCCATCATGCGGTATTTGCCATCATTGTCTGCATAAATCGATTGAGAAGTGAAAGTCATGTGAGGATAGGTTTGTGCATCGAAAAAGTCTGCTGAACACAAATGTACATCGCGTTCTTTATTTTGTGTATGAATCGATTGAACGTCTACTTGAAAATGAATCTTGCATTTTGTTAAGTCTGCTATATTTCCTTGTAGTTCACCTGAAAAACTTCCGAAAGTTCCAGTCACTTTGGAAACCATCATATGTGGGACTGAAAACTCAACGGTAGACTCGGTTGGATCGACCTTCCATTTATTCACTTTCACTCCTCCTTGTGGGTATTTAGATATGTAAACTGTAATGCAAAATCCCTCGAAAGTCAAAATGAAAAACCTTGTCAAAATCACTGATTGCAAGCATACTAATAGAGGAATAAGATTGTTTCCGTAAAGGGGAGACAGGTCAATTGAAAGGACTTGATGTGCATGTCAAAACATCGATGGTTTGAAGATCTCAAGCTCAACATAAAAAATGGTTGGTTATTAGTTGATGAACCGTTAAAAAAATATACGAAAACACGTCTCGGCGGTAAAGCGGATATTGTAGCAGCACCTGGAACGATAGAAGAAGTTCAAGCAGTCGTCACATATGCTTATGAAAATGATATACCGATTCTATTATTAGGTAATGGTTCGAATATGGTCGTTCGTGATGGCGGCGTTCGTGGAATTGTGCTTTATATGGCGAACTTTAATCATATTGAAATTATCGGAGACACTATGATCGCCGAAGCAGGTGCCCATATTATTGACGCTTCCAAAGCGGCAGCGAAAGCGTGTTTAACTGGTTTGGAATTTGCGTGTGGAATTCCGGGTTCTATCGGCGGTGCGATGGCCATGAATGCCGGAGCATACGGTGGAGAAATTAAAGACATTATTACGCAGGCTACGGTAATGGATGATACAGGGAAGATCTTTATTCTTTCTAAAGATGAATTGGAACTCGGATATCGGAAAAGTATTATCACAGCAAAAGGATATTATGTGTTGTCTGCTGAGTTCTTGCTTACACCAGGCATCCAATGTGATATAGACTCTACTGTAGCGGACCTAACGTACCAGCGGGAATCAAAACAGCCGCTGGAATACCCTTCAGCAGGAAGTGTATTCAAACGTCCTCCGGGATACTTTGCTGGCAAGTTGATTCAGGACAGCGGATTACAAGGAAAGGGTTTTGGCGGTGCAGAAGTATCGACGAAACATGCAGGGTTTATCGTCAATAAAAAGGATGCTACTGCAGCAGACTATATCCAAACTATTCAGATGGTACGGGATGAAGTGAAGAAGAAGTTTGGCATTGATTTAGAGATGGAAGTGAAAATTGTTGGGGAAGAACTTACAGAGTGAAAGTGTCTTGTATCAATAAGCAACGTACTTGAGGTTGTGTCGGGAAGTCAGTTGGTGTTCAGCCAGAAATTAGAGTGGGATAAGTGACTTCTCCCATGCAGTGCAGTAAAAGAGTGTACGTGTGAGGATTCTCCCGAGAGAAACCGGACGCTTTCCTGAGGAGACGCGGCGGACTCGCCAGAAGTGCTTTGGCGAGTGAAGCGTAGCGAGAAGGAGCACATCTTTGCATTTGACAGGCGTAACCCGCAGCGCCCCCTCCGGAAAGCGTATCGTCTGGAAGCGCAAGCCGCAAGACATTCATAGTCAGTCGTGACATGGTAACTAACAAAAGGGGCTGTCCAATAAGTCCCTAAAATAAATCAGGCGGAGAAAAATGAATCGTTTTTCTCTGCCTGATTTTGGTTTGTAGTCGTTCGCAGTTGAAAGTAGCCGGCGGATGCCCGCTACTTTCAACTGTGAACCAGTGCGACGATTCCGAACTCCGTATGAATCTTTTCAAGGCCGCGGAGCGATGCCGTAGGTTCTTCTATAGAAAAAGTGAGTTGTTCTGTGGTGTACTGTTCGTAAGTAATCTTTGGATTGCGCATAAAAAATCGTCCTTTCGTAGAGTGGGTTTGGTAACTTTATTCTACTAGAAAGGGCGATTTTTTTGTACCTATTTGAAGCAAGACATCGAGTGGATTTTCGTTCCAGGCGGCGACTCGGGGAGGATCAGGTCGACAAGTGAAACATCCGGCGTAGCGCTAGCGGGGCGGTATGGTTCACCGCGCCCCCTCCCGAACGCGTCCGCCTGGAACGGAAAGGAACGGCGAAGAGAGGATTCTTCTATTCGTTTCATGAGAAAAAGGGCTGTGCCAGGTTTTTAGTCATGCAGCTTACATTCAATTTTACTCGTATCGAGTACTTGGTCATCTTCAATTTGTACTTGGCAAATTTTATTGTTTTGCATAAATTTGAAAATGCCATTATTAAAGTCTGTGCCGATTTCTTTGAAGAAAATTCCTTCGTATTGCGCTTGTTTGGACAATGTGAAATTAATGCGGAAGCCTTCACCATCTTGTATGAGATATGCACGTACACCTTTTTCAAAAGTGCCTTCTACCTCGTTTTTAATCGCACGATCGACGGACACTACATGGAAATCGACGAATGGGATCTCACGAAGCAAAACGTTCATAAAAGAACCTTTTGTGATTTCTTCCCAGCGGCTTTGTGCTGTCTGACCGATGATGATTTGTGTAATGCCGTAATGATGAGCGACTTCTTTGATCACTTTCGCAGTCGGTCGCTTTTCCTCATCGCGAATGATAAACGCTTCCACGTCCAGTTCTTCCGCCAGTTCTTTCCAACGGTCAATGTATTCGGACTTTTCTACGTCAAAATCATCGAGTGGTGCTGGGTCCACTGTTAAAACATACAGTGGACAGTCCATAATGGCTGCGATTTTATATCCTCTTTTAATGAGACGTTCACCATTTGGACCGTAATACACACAAACGAGGATACTCTCGTCCATACGGCTTTTCATTTTGCCCATAATGATTCTTCACCTCTTCGAATTCTATAGTTCTCTTATAAATTAGTAATTTGCATATATTATAAACACTCGTCCGGTGACCGCGCTTTCTATGCGGTTTTACCTGAAATAGTGTATACTTTTGAGTAGTCAATGTACTCTCTGCTTAGAGTCCCATTATGCATAACGTATAGTGTTCAGTCAAGGGGGGGTACTAAAATTGGAGGTGTAAAATTGATAACCATCTTGCTGGCAATATTTATTCCGTTTTTCGCAGCATGCCTGGTACCATTTATACATAAGTTTTTGACGGGTCGGCGGATTGGTTGGTTTGTAATCACTGTACCGTTACTATTATTCATTCTACTTCTTCAGCTAGTGCCTTCACTTTCACGAGGAGCCACTCATTTATACACATTTCCATGGATACCTTCAGCTGACGTCTATTTTACCACGCATCTAGATGGCTTGAGCATGATTTTTGCGCTGTTAATCACAGGAATTGGTAGCCTCGTTGTATTGTATTCCATCTATTACCTTTCTGAACGGGAAGCGATTGGTCGCTTTTATACGTACTTACTTCTCTTTATGGGTGCTATGCTCGGCGTAGTGTTATCGGACAACTTGATTGTTTTATATGTATTTTGGGAGTTGACTAGTATCTCTTCTTTCTTACTAATCGCTTTCTGGTTTCACCGTAAACAATCTAGGTATGGTGCGAAAAAATCCATGTTGATTACAGTTACGGGCGGAATATTCATGCTGGCCGGTTTTTTAATGCTTTATACGATTACCGGAACGTTCAGTTTGCAGGAATTGATTGGTATGAGAGACGTGATAGCTGTAGATACGCTCTTTATTCCTATTATGCTATGTGTCCTGCTTGGGGCATTTACAAAATCCGCACAGTTTCCTTTTCATATTTGGTTACCGGATGCTATGGAAGCACCAACGCCGGTTAGTGCGTACTTACACTCTGCCACAATGGTAAAAGCAGGAATCTATCTAGTCGCTCGTTTCACTCCTGTATTTGCGGGAAATGTCACTTGGTTTATTATTGTTTCATGCGTTGGCTTATTAACGATGCTGTGGGGATCTGTGAATGCAGTAAAGCAAACAGATCTAAAAGCGTTACTGGCATTTTCTACAGTCAGTCAACTCGGAATGATCATGAGTATGCTGGGCATCGGTTCTCTAGCTTTTGCTTCATCTGAAAGTGCGCATGTCGCATTATTCACAGCAGCTACCTTTGCTGCGTTATTCCATTTAATTAATCACTCGACATTTAAAGGTTCTTTATTTATGGTCGTTGGAATATTGGATCATCAGCTTGGAACACGAAACATTAAACGGCTGGGCGGTTTAGCTACTCTTATGCCGATTACATTTACGATCGCTGTCATTGGAAGTTTCTCAATGGCTGGTCTTCCTCCGTTCAATGGATTTTTAAGTAAAGAATTATTTTTTGAAGCAATGCTGTCTTTGCGCAGCGCAAACTTTTTCACATTGGACACGCTAACCTTACTATTTCCAATCGTCGCATGGATCGGCAGTATTTTCACATTTATTTATTGTATGGTGATTGTATTTCAGTCTTTCTTGGGTAGTGTGCCTGCGCCATTTCCAGGCCAGCGACCAGCCCATGAAGCGCCTATTCAGATGCTTATCGCACCTATTGTTCTAGGAAGTTTAGTGCTAATGATTTTTTTCTTCCCGAATGTATTAGGCACTTATTTGTTGGGGCCGGCGATGATTGCAGTATATCCGCATTTAGTGGGCATGGAAAATCTAGTCCCGGAAATTCACGCGTGGCATGGGTGGAATACGCCGATTTTCATGACGTTGGGTGTAGTGATCGCTGGGATTTTACTGTATCGCTTTTTGCGCTATTGGAAAGGTGTCTATCGTTTAGGTATTTTACAGTGGACATTAGATCGTTTTTACAATGCAAGTTTATCATGGGTGGAACGGATCGCAACTGTCATTACCAAAACATATATGACCGGTTCTGTGCGTGATTATGTAGCTTATATTATGTTGTTTTTCATTGCGTTCATCGGTATTGCGCTAGTCGGTTTTCAACAGTTTATATTTGACTTCTCAAATGATGCGCCAGTTGAAATCAATGAAAGCCTCATTATTTTCGTTATGATGTGTTCCAGTGTAGCTATTTTATTTGCGAAGTCCCGTATTACAGCCATTATTTTAAACGGCGTCCTTGGCTATTCTATTGCTATATTATTCGTTGTTTTTCGTGCACCTGATTTAGCACTGACTCAAATTATTGTAGAGACTGTAACGACAGTATTATTTCTATTATGTTTCTACTATTTACCGGAGTGGCGTTCCGAACATAAATCAATTTCTATGCGAGTGCGCAATGGAATCATTGCAGTGACTTCAGGTGTCGTAGTGATCGTTGTCGCTTTACTAGTGCAAGGTCATTCACTTTATCCCTCTATTTCTATCTATTATGAAACTGCCTCGCGGTTAGCGGGCGGGATGAATGTCGTCAATACGATCCTTGGCGATTTCCGTGCATTTGATACGATGCTTGAAGTATTAGTGTTATTTATCGCAGGACTAGGAGTCTTTTCCTTAGTGAAACTGCGGCGTAAGAAGGGAGCGGATCGCGCTGAAGAAAAATGATGTCATTTTACAAACAGTAACGAAAATTGTTTTTTTCATCATTTTGACATTTGGTGTGGAGTTGTTTTTGTCAGGTCACAACAATCCAGGTGGTGGATTCATCGGCGGCTTAGTGCTCTCTTCTGCGTTTGTATTATTGTATTTAGTTTATGATATTGAAACGGTACATCGTGGCACGCCTTTCGACTTTAAGCGTGTGGCTGCTTTTGGTGTGCTATTGGCAGTAGGCACCGGATTATTGTCGTTTGTTTTCAATGTGCCTTTTTTATCACAAACGACGTGGACAGTAAATTTACCGGTATTCGGAGAAACTGAACTTGGCACGATGACGATTTTTGAAGCAGGTGTGGCTCTGACCGTTCTCGGTGTGGTGGTCACGATTATTTTAGGAATCAGCGAGGATGTGGAGTAATGGAGACATTAATAACCCTTCTAGTTGGTGTGCTTGTGGCGGTAGGGGTCTATTTACTTCTATCAAAAGAAATGTTGCGAATTATTTTAGGGACTGCCATATTATCCCATGCCATTCACTTATTACTGTTGACGATGGGCGGGTTGAAAAAGGGTGACGTTCCACTTTTACAAGAAGGAGCAGCACAATATACAGACGCCTTGCCGCAAGCGCTTATTTTGACGGCGATTGTTATTAGTTTTGCGGTAACTGCCTTTTTATTAGTGCTGTCGTATCGCGTCTATCAAGAATCTGATCGGGGTTCTAGATTGCGAGGATCACAAGATGAATAATTTATTAGTACTGCCTATGATTTTGCCTATTGTAGTAGGCATTATTTTAGTGTTAATTAGACCGTATATCCGGCTTCAGCGGTGGCTAAGTCTTCTAAGCACTATCGCATCTGCCGTGGTCGCCGCTTATTGCTTGGATAAAATTCACCGTACCGGCATTATGCGTGTGGACTTCGGTGACTGGCTGCCGCCGCATGGTATTTTGTTTGTAGGTGACTCATTCGCGATGTTGCTAGTGCTCACTGCTTGTGTAGTGTCCAGTATTATTTTACTGTACGCGTTTGTTACTACAGGAGTCGAAACAGAGAAAATGTTTTTCTATCCATTCTTTCTGTTTTTATTAGCGGGTGTCAATGGATCATTTTTAACTGGTGATTTATTCAATCTTTTCGTTTGCTTTGAAGTGATGCTGTTGGCTTCTTATGTCTTGCTCACGCTAGGCGGACGCAAGATGCAATTAAAAGAAGGCATTACCTACGTACTGATCAATGTACTGGCTTCGTGGTTTTTCTTGCTTGGCATTGCGTATTTATATGGAGCACTTGGAACGTTGAATATGGCACATATTGCTGTTCGCGTAGCGGAAGTGGGGCAAGGACCATTACTTTCATTAATAGGAATGATCTTTCTGCTAGTCTTTAGTTTAAAAGCAGGATTATTATTGTATTTTTGGTTGCCAGGATCGTATTCAACTCCTCCTACAGCGGTTGCTGCTCTGTTTGGCGCGTTGCTGACGAAAGTCGGTATTTATGCATTATATCGCATGTTTACACTAATATTTATCCATGATCCGTTACTTTATCAACTGCTCGGGATATTAGCAGTTGTGACGATGGCGGGGGGGTGTCTCGGAGCCATTGCATATTCAGACATACGCCAAATTGTTTCTTACAACGTTATCGTCTCAGTGGGCTTTGTGTTGACAGGTCTTGCAGTTTCCACCACCGCATCATTTCAAGGGGCCAGCTATTATTTAGTCCATGACATGATCAGTAAAGCGTTATTGTTTTTATTGGCAGGGACGGTAGTGTATGTAACAGGTCGTTCAAAGTTTCATGAAATCAGTGGACTGATCCGAAATTATCCGCTCGTAGGCTGGCTGTTTTTCTTAACAATGCTTGCGATTGCCGGAATTCCGCCGTTAAGTGGTTTTATCGGCAAAGTGTATATCGGGTTGGGCGCTATCGAATCGGGTTCATACGTGTTATTGGCTGTGGCGTTCCTGTCCAGTATAGGGGTGTTATATTCATTACTGCGTATATTCTTGAATAGCTTTTGGGGTGAGACGACCATTAGTGAAGACGATCAGAAGCCTTTTAAAAAATCACTTGGACTGCCGCTTGTATTGCTGGCGTTACTAATCGTAGGGATAGGTGTAGGGGCGGAATTGCTCGCACCGTACATACAAGATGCTGCAGACACATTGGCAGACCCACAACTGTATATCGATGCGGTTCTAGATGAAGATGTAAAATAGAGAGGGGAGACAGCATGCCAGTACAACTTCTATTAAATTTGTTTATCGCATTTTTATGGATGACGTTAATGGATGAAGACGAACTGAAATTTACGACGTTTTTCATGGGCTTCTTAGTAGGGCTCGGTATTATATTCGCGATGAGTCGTTTTTTCGGAACGCACTTTTATTTACGTAGAGTGTATGCAGCTTGTAAACTTCTGCTCATCTTCATCCGTGAATTGATACAGTCTAGCATTGTAGTTATTTCACAAATTGTGCGGCCGACGTTACGTATAAAACCGGGCATTTTCAAATATGAAACGATATTAAGTAGTGATGTAGAAGTTACGATGCTTTCTATGCTGCTGACATTAACGCCTGGCTCAGTCGTTATGGAAGTTTCCCCAGAAGGCAATGAACTTTATATTCATGCGATGGATGTAGAAGAGTCACGTGATGGCTTGATCAACCAACTACAAAATTTTGAAAAAGCGATTATGGAGGTGACGCGATGATTGCAGGTATGTTAATGATTTCTGTCATTCTTTTTGCATTAACTATTTTGGTGGCAGTCATTCGTATCATTCTTGGACCATCATTGCCGGACCGAGTAGTAGCGTTGGATGTGATAGGGGTAAATTTAATCGCGACAATTGCAGTGGTGTCGGTCATAATGAATACAAAAGCATTTTTAGAAGCCATTTTGATTTTAGGTATTCTATCATTTATCGGAACGATTGCTTTTTCGAAATTTATTGAGAGGGGGAAAATCGTTGAACGTAGGAGAGATGGGTGAATTTGTAGGAGCATTGCTCATATTGACAGGTGCGATCGCTAGTATATTAAGTGTCTTCGGATTAATACGTTTACCTGATGTCTATACCCGGTCGCATGCAGCAACAAAGAGTTCGACACTTGCTGTATTGCTGACTTTGTCGGGAGCGTTTGTATATTTTCTTGCTTCAGAGAATTTCATCAGTGTGCGGCTATTGCTTGGAATTGGTTTTGTTTTTTTAACGGCTCCAGTAGCAGGCCATGTAATCATCCGTGCTGCCTACCGCTCGAAAGTGAAGCTGGCTGACATATCTACAGAAGATGAATTATACGAAAAAATTCACGGACAACAAGCACATAAAACATAAGAAGATTAGTTCAAATCGCTGTTTGAATGAATTGATTTTTTTGATTACTATTTATATAATTACTGTAATAAAGTAACAAAAAATGGGGTGACAGAGTGGTAAATCAAGATGCGTGTGAAGTGACAATCGTACATGAAGATGTAGTTCGGAAAATTCAAAATGAACTACCGGACGTAACAGAGATGGTACAAATCTTTAAAGCACTGGCAGATGAAACGAGGCTGCGTATTGCGTATTCTTTAACATTAGAATCGGAAATGTGTGTCTGTGATGTAGCAGCAGTTATTCAATCTTCATCGGCCACAGCGTCCCATCATCTACGCTATTTGCGCGAGCATTCATTAGCCAAGTCGGAAAGACGTGGGAAAATGGTATACTATTCGTTAGCAGATCAGCATGTGAAAGATTTAGTTAACATTGCATATGAACATGCAATCGAAGTACAGCAAACCACGTAACGGTAAGAGCAAGCAGGTTATGTGCTCGGAAACAGGCGTGATGGAGGAGTTTTATGCGTTTACAAGAATGGACGATACAAGAACAGGACTTATTAATTCAATTTATGACAACGAACTCTTGGCCTTATCATGATATTAGTGAACCAGGGCGAGAATTATTAGAGAAGTCTATTGAAGAGGGCGGCTACGCATCGGATGATGTGAAAACATTTTGGATAGAAAATAATGAGAATGAAAAAGTGGGCATCGTTAAAGTCTATGATCTACAAGAAGACGTTCCGTTGTTTGACTTGCGAATTGCGGATCGTTTCAGAGGCTATGGCTATGGCTCGCGTGCATTAAAGAAATTGACTCAATACGTTTTTGAATTGCCGGAACAGAAAATTCGTATCGAAGGGCATACGCGGCATGATAACGCGGCTATGAGAAAAGCTTTTGAACGTGCCGGATTCGTTAAGGAAGCTCATTTGCGTCAAGCGTGGTTCTTGCCGAAGGAAAATACGTATTATGATGCGGTAACGTATGGCATGACTCGTGAAGATTATTTGGCAGGCACGACTACACCTGTACGCTGGGAAGATCAGCAACGGCACGAAAAAAGTATTCCTCGTTTTGATGAATCTATTGCAACGGAAAGGCTATTGATGCGTGCGCCTGAACTACATGATTCAATGGATGTATGGGGCGCAGTTGCTCGTTCTATGCCGAGTTTACGAAGATTTACAGCGTGGGCTCAAGAAGAATTGACGATTGAGACGACAGAAGAACATGTCCGACAGTGTGTGGCTGACTTTATCGCAAGAAAAAATTTATACTTTTATCTATTTTTGAAGGAAACCGGTGAGTTTATAGGTAGTGTAGGATTGTGTTCTATTGATTGGGGTATACGAAAGTTTGATTTGGATTATTGGCTTGATACGAAATTTGAAGGACAGGGCTTTATGACAGAAGCTGTAAAAGCACTTACTGATTTTGCTTTTGAACAACTGCAGGCGGAGAGAGTGGAATATCACTGTGATGAAAAGCATAGTAAAGGTCGTGCAGTAGCGAAGCGTTCTGGTTTTGAATTAGAGGGAATACTACGCAAAAATGCTCTTTCTGCAAACGGACAAGACCTGCGCAACACGTGCTTATACGCGAGAATCATCTGAAAACAGAAAGAGCATTGTTGGACTATTCATATTACTATACCGATCGTCTTCCGGTTAATAACTGAAGGATAAAAATAATTCCGGCTACTACTAGAAGAATGTGGATGAATCCGCCACCAATTTTAGCGACTAAACCGATCACCCATAATGCTATAAGTACTACAATTACGAGCCATAGTAAACGAGCCATAGTAGATCACTCCTTTTCTTTGTTGTGTAGTTAATTTACCCATCCAACACAATCCTAAACTTTTTATATGTTTTTCTGTATACAGAAAGTCCAATAAGGGGGCGATAGTTTGGCTACACCGAGTATGGAAGATTATATTGAACAAATTTATTTGCAGTTGGAAACAAGAGGCGAAGCGCGCGTATCGGATGTGGCAGAGGCGCTTTCCGTATTGCCTTCGTCTGTAACAAAGATGGCGCAAAGACTAGATCGCGAAGGATATGTTCATTACGAAAGATACCGTGGATTGGCCTTAACAGATCGCGGTTTACGTTTTGGTAAGAAACTTGTTCATCGCCATGAATTACTGGAACAATTTTTGCGTATTATCGGAGTGGAAGAGAAAAATATATACGGTGATGTGGAAGGAATTGAGCATCATCTAAGTTGGAATGCGATGGATCGTATAACAGATTTAGTAGAAGCATTGGAAGAAGATCCAGAATTCATCAAGAAACTTAAAAGTAAAGCACACTAAAAGGAGTTAGAAATTATGGCGTTATTACAATCAGGCACGCTTGCAACACTTGAGATTCTTCGCAAAGAAGGTTCGCGCTTTGTATTGGATGCGGCTGGAGAAGAAATTTATATGAACGTTTCAGAAGCACCTGACCTAGAAGAACAGCAAATGGTCGAGGTATTTCTCTATATCAATAGGAGAGGCGAACTAACAGCGACTGCTCAATTACCGACACTTACAGTCGATACATTCGGGTGGGCAAAAGTGATTCGGCTAGATCATTCAGAAGGTGCCTATGTTGATATCGGCGCATCATTTGAAGTGCTAGTGAATCGGGCAGATTTCCCGCAGATGAAAAACCTGTGGCCTCAGCCGGGCGATCAATTATATATGACACTGCGCACAGATCCAGGCGGCAATTTATTTGGTCGTCTAGTAACGGAAGAACGTGTACAAGAACACTTCACCATTGCGGACGAAGAGATGTACAATCAAGACGTTCAAGCACGTGCTTATCGTCTGTTACCTGTGGGATCTTTCTTTTTAACGGAAGATGTAAAACGAATATTCGTTCACGAAACAGAACGTCAACAGGAGCCACGACTAGGAGAAGAAGTGACAATACGAATTATTGGTGTACGTGATGACGGCACATTGAATGGGTCATTATTGCCGAGAAAACAAGATCGTCTGCAAACAGATGGCGAGAAAATTCTTGCTTACTTGCAAGAGGCAGGAGATAAAATGCCGTTTACTGATAAGTCGTCACCAGAAGAGATCGAAGAGATGTTCCAAATGAGTAAAGGCGCATTTAAACGAGCGCTTGGTAAGCTGATGAAAGAAGGAAGAATTGTCCAACAGGATGGATGGACTACACGTAAATCATGAGCCACACGCAACTTTTTGATCTGCCCAATCGTATCTATTGTATCGAAACAGGAGGCGAGATGATATGAAAAAAGGGTTGGCTTATGTGCTGATGACTTTGTTGATGGTGGGCATGATCACACCTTCAGCTTTTGCAGATGACGTGATAAATGAAAAACTGGGCGTGCCTATCGTGGTGTATGGTGCGAATTTATCTGACGATGAAAAAGCCGCAGTCAGAATGGAATTGAAAGTTGCCGATGAAGCTGAAGTAGAGGAACTCTCAGTAGATGGGAACGATTTGATTAAATATATTCCCGGTGGAGATCGTAATGCACGGATGTATTCTTCCGCTAAAATCACACGCACTGAAGAAGGTGAAGGCCTCGTTATTCAAATTGCGACGCCAGATCATATTACTCAAGTTACGGCAGATATGTACGCGACTGCGATGCTGACAGCAGGAATTGAAGATGCGATCGTAGAAGTGGCATCTCCTAAAAAAGTGACGGGTCATTCAGCTCTTGTCGGTATTTATAAAGCATATGAAGTATCTGGTGAAGTGTTGGATACGGAACGGACAGATATCGCAAATGATGAATTGAGTGTAGCGACAAAGCTCTCTGAAAAAGTCGGTGTGGATAAAGATGAAGTAGCGAAACTATTGACAGAAATCAAACAGCAAATAGCCGAGCAAAAACCTGCCACTAAAGAAGATGTAGAGAAAATTGTGAGTGAACAGTTGAGTAAATTTAATATCCAGTTAAGTGAAGCCGACCGTCAGCTGCTAATTGACTTGATGGACAGAATTTCAAAGTTGGATATCGATTTCTCTAAACTGAATGAACAATTAACCGATATGGCTTCCAAAGTAAAAGATAAGCTTGGGGAAATTGACCCGAGCTTCTGGGAGAAAGTAAAAGAATTTTTCCGCAACATGGCAGATTCATTTAAATCTTTGTTTAGTTAAGTGAAATTCGTGGTACGTTAATGGATAGAAGAGATAACTACAAAGGAGAGATATACATGAGTGAAGAAAAAGACATGAACTTGCCGCAAGAATTGGATTTGGAGCTTGTAGAGTTAGGTGGAGATAAGTACGCTTATCAACATAAAAGCGATGGCGATGTCACAGCAGAAATTGAATGGTCCGAAGATCAAGGGATTATGACGATGACGCACACATATGTAGACGACTCTTTACGTGGACAAGGTGTAGCGAAAAAACTTCTTGACCAAGCGGCAGAAAATGCACGTGAAAAAGGACTCAAGATGAAAGCTGTTTGTTCATATGTAGTGAACGCTTTTGATCGTAGCGATGAATACAATGATGTGAAAGCCTAATAGTCAGCCACATCACTTTTTTGAAACTTTTTGGTATGCCTAGCGTATAGGTATAAGAGAAGAAAAATTACAGAAGTAGGTGATGTGGAATGATTAACCGCACGGCAGAGAAAATCCTCTCGATTATTGCAGCTATTTTCACTTTTTTCGGAATGGCGATGCTGATCGTCTTCGGATTCTTTCTCAATATGGCAGGAAATGATCCAAATACGATGGAGCAATTCCGAGAAGTAATGTTGGCAGATGGAACATTATCAGTTTCTGAACTCGATATGTTCATGGAATTCTTCGATGTGTTCGCTATGTTTATTTGGGTAGGTGTGGCGGTAGCATTAATTGGTTTGGTGTTAAATATTATCGGGCTAGTAAAGTTGCGCACAAATGCGAAAGCTGCAGGAACGCTATTCATAATAGCTGGTTTATTTAACGGAATCCTGTCATTGACGTCTATCTTGCTATACATCGCTGGTATCTTATGTTTCACAAAGAAACCTCCTATGGCACCGGAAGTCGCACAAGATGAATATGTTGCAAATCAATCGAATTGGATGAATTAATACGAAACGAGTCTGGAGTAAAACGAACCAGGCTCGTTTTTTTGTGTTTTATCCAGAGTTTTAAGCTACATCACATGCATATAGTATAGGGGAATCTTTGCGCTTGACAGGCGTAATCGAAAGCGAACTACTGGCGAGTCCGCCGCGCCCCCTCAGTAATGCGTCCGGTTCTGTAGGGAGAATCCTAACGAGTACACTACTTCTACAACACTACTAATAGAGAAAAGCGTAAAGAATGTTTATTCCTTTACGCTGATGTCTATTATATCTATTTCTTGTATCGTTTTTGATTAGCTTTTACGAATGAGCATGTTGCTTAATCGGTAATGAATAATGAATCGTTTCAACAGGAATGCCTTCAAACTCTTCTTGGAAAGATTCAACTAAAACAAACCCATTCTTACTATAAAACTCTTGAAGATCACGTGAACGTTCATCTACATACACATCGACATTCTGAGCTGTACTCAATGACTGTAATGCTTCCGTCAGTAATAACTCCTCGTAGCCACAATTCAAGTGTGAAGGGAGCATATGCAGCGCTGTAACCTCGCTCTCGCCATCTACGTCTATTGGTGTATAACTAAGATATCCTACCGTTTGTTCTTGAGAATCTATAGCAAGCAATACCGTTGTTTTTTCAATTTGTTTTTTTAACATTAAATCAGAATACGTACGCTCGATAAATGATTGGATCACTTCTTCTGGAATATACTCTCCAAACATATATTGCCAAGAGGTAAGAGCGATTTGTTGAACATCTTTAATATCATCTACCGTCATTTTTCGAATCATCACATGTTCACCCCTAACTTTCTTTCTCTATAGTATATCAAATTAGCTTTCTTAAAACTACGATGTTGATAAAATGAACTAGTACTCTTTTAGTAAATCCGTACAATAGATGTGCTTTTTATCTGTCTATCCGCATAGAGTAGTCTTGTAAAAGTGTTCTACTGAGACACATGACGTATGTCTGTCACATCTTCCTTGTATGTATGGAAGGTGATAGTTCAGACGTTTGAAAAATACAGTGGTCGGGTATATTAAGCTGTAAGTAGAAGATCACTACAAATTATTTATTACGGAGGATGGTATTTATGGCAGGTAAAAAAACAAACGGCTTATTTTTAGCAACGTTGGCAGCAGGGGCATATGCATATTTCAGTAAGAAGGAAAATCGTGATAAAGCGATGGAAACTGTAAGTGTCTTAAAAGATAAAGTAGATACATTCATGAATAACAATACGTTAGTTGACCAGACAGTAGAAAAAGTAGGTCATTCTGATCCCGAAGACATTCCTGACAACAACATGGTTTCTGAAGGAGCGCAGACGAGCGTTCATTATTACAACCAAGAAGTGCAAGATCCCGATAAAAAAGCATCAGAAAAAGACGGTTTATACAAAAAGAATGCAGACACCTCAGAAAACTCCCCTCAAACAAACTAACAACACTCACCAAATGATGGAAAAGAATAGCAATGACAACTAATCATATTCATACAAAAAGCACCTCTTTAAAAGGGGTGCTTTATCCTATATATATCAGTAAATACATAAACTATAGATAAATTTGTAGGATAAGGTAAAATGATTTACATATAGGGATGCGTCATGAAAAGTCTGATATTTATAGAATGAGTGGGGTGAAACTCATGACTAGTAAAAAAATAGAAGCCTCAAATCTAGTATTAATCAGCACAAATGAAAGCGAAAATCGCGTAAAAATAGCTAAAACGTATTTTCAATTGGAAAGAAAGTTGCTGAATCATATCTTTAATCTAGAAAAGGAACTGGCTCGCTATACACTCAAAGAAATTCAGACTATTTTATCTGATTATATACCTGAATCTTCAACCAAAGCTATACAATATTATTTCATTGTAATGTCGTCAATGGTAACAAGACGAATGAAAGAAGAAAAGCTTTTAAATGATGAAAATGCATTTACATTTAATGCGACTTGTATAGTATTGATTGAACAAAACTTAACAGAAGCAAATGCGGTTGAGATTGGAGACGAACTAATAGAATTTTACTGCTATATTCTGAAGGAACGTGATACTCCAAAGCTCTCCCACGACACAGTAAATGAAGTGATTCAGTATATAAACACAAATGTTGAAAAACAGTTAGTAGTAGAGGAAATAGCGAAGCAGTTCAACGTGAGTACGAGTCATTTATCTCGTATATTCCGCGAATATACGTCAGTGACGCTTGTCGAGTTTATTATGATACGTAAGATTGAAGAAGTACAATATTATTTGCGCTTTACAGATCAAAAAATATCAGAAATAGCGAAAAAATTTCACTTTTGCAATCAAAGTTATTTCACTCGCGTGTTTAAAAAATATACTGGATTCACACCAATGCGCTTCCGTAAAGATTTGAGTGGGAATTACTTTCAATTTTCGTTTAATCAAGATGATTCACTGTAACTTTTACATTGTTTGATGTATAATTCTCATTAGTTTGAGATAGCGTAGGTGAAATCATTGAAGAAAAGAATAGGACTTGTAAGTTTGTTGGCTATAACTGCTGTGTTTTTAAGTGGTTGTTCGGGCGTAGAAAATAAAACAGGAATGTTTTACAGCACATTCGTCCGTCCGATGGAATGGCTCCTTCATTATCTAGGTGAAATGTTTAATGGTAACTATGGTTTTGCGATTATTCTTATCACTGTAGCGATTCGTGTAATATTGATGCCGTTGATGTTGAAGAACTATAAATCGCAACAAGAGATGAAAGTTAAGATGGATGGACTGCGACCGGAAATGGAAGATATCCAAAAACGGATGAAAGCATCTAAAGAAGCTCAAGACAAAGAAGAGCAGATGAAGTTACAACAAGAAATGATGGGACTGTATTCGAAGCACGGTGTCAACCCGTTAAATATGGGTTGTTTACCGTTAGTGATTCAGATGCCGATTATCATGGGTCTGTATTTTGCGATTCTTTATGCACCACCAGAAGTGAAAAATCATGAATTTTTATGGTTCAAACTAGGTGAGCCGGATATCATCATGATGCTAGTTGCGGGTGCCGTTTATTTTGTTCAAGCTCGTGTATCATTGTGGACAATGCCTGAACAGCAACAGCAACAGATGAAGCTATTTATTTACATGTCACCTATTATGATTATGTTTATTTCTTATACAGTTATGGCAGCACTCCCTTTATATTGGGCCGTCGGTGGTTTGCTGCTGATTTTCCAAACATATTTGGGACGTAAATTCTACTTTAAGAGTGTAGATCCACCAGTAGCTAAAGAAGAACCAGTAGTTAAAGAAAAGTGAGATACATGGAAAGCTGGTGAAAACCAGCTTTTTTATTTTGTAAGCGAATAGGGAGTGTCATCATATGAAAGCAAAATGGATTATGGGCGTAGCGATTGCCGCTTCAGCCATCGTATCCCTTTATTTTATCATCCAGTTAAATCTAGAGTTCGCTATCTTGTCCATGCTTGTCATGTTCACACTAACCAATGCAGCACGCACTGCAATGTATAAAAAGCAAGGATTGATCCGTGAGTCTAAGTGGATGTTGTGGATGGCTGTATTTTTCGCGATAGCCTCACTCTGTACGCTGTTATACATCATGTTGCTTTAAATTTTATATTGTGCGCTACTAACATACTCATTTTTATAACGTGTCTGCTATGCGTTGTCTCGACCAAACGATCACGAGCAATGCAATGATAGAGCAGATAGCCATACTTAGAAACGCATAGCGAGACGATTGGTCGTATAAATAACCTGCAGGAAATGTCAGAATCGCTACACTTAGACTCATTGCAACTGCTGCATAGACGCCTTGTGCAGTAGCAATCAGATGACGTGGCACATTGTTCGAGAGAAATTGTATAAATGCGAAATGAGCCATTCCAAATGAGACAGAATGTAATACTTGAGTCGCTATAAATACTTCTGTGTTAGGAAATAAGAAAATAGAAATCCAGCGTATAGTAGAACCGATGGCAGCTAGTAAAAAGATAGTAGACGTACGAACGTGCGCTAATAACCGATCCGCCTGTGTGAAAAAAAAATTTCGAAAAGCACAGCAATATTAAGAATGACTCCTATATAAAAACCGTTAATTCCTAAGTCATCCAAAAAAATAAAACCGAAATTATAATAAGATGCATGGGCTCCTTGTAGTAAAACAGCAATACATAATACGATAACAAAAGATTTGCTGGCGAATAAATTTCTCAATTGTCCTCTGTCTGCTTTTAAATCTACCGGAGGTGCTTGTGCAAGAACTGCAGGTGCTTGTTGATAGAAAAACCATAGAGCGACTCCTAGCCCTGCAATCATTATGTAGAGAATTGCTTGTTCATTCCAAACGGCTGTAACTGTCCCGACTAGCAGGAGGGCGACAGTGTAACCGATTGATCCGTACGAACGGCTTTTTCCGTAATGAATTCGTTCGTGTTGCATAAGCAGAGAAGCACCGCTTTCCACACCAGGTAAAATAATAGGGTAGACAGCGCTAAAAAGTACAGTTAATCCAAATAAAACGAAAAACGGACTGTTTGGTAAGTAGGCAAATGCGATAAGAAGAGAAACGAGTGTCGTTAATCGAACAACACGAAGAAGCGACAAATTTTGCGTAGCCAGTGGAAATAAAAAGAACGTCGAGAGTGCCCGGGCAATCATCCCAGCACTCATAATCATACTCGCTTCAGTAACTGAAAGACCTTTTGCGGACGTCAACCATCCTGTCCAATAAGGCAAGAAAATACCCCATGTGAAGAAGAAAACAAAAAAGCTCATAGAGAGCCAACGTTGATTATTCAATTCGTATACCTCACTCTAAATTCATGAATAGATTTCAATGAATAGTAGCATAGAAAGACGAAAAAGAAAAATAATGATACACTATACTACGGGATAAGTGACTGAGAAAGAGGGAAGGTTAATACAATATGAAAAAAAGAAATAACCAGTCTGCGCGTGGGCGTAATAGAACGTATATGGTAGCCGGAGTTACTTTTATCTTCTTCATTGGAGTGATCAACTGGTTGATCTCAAATAATCAGAGTGTGGAAGATGTGTCGGAACTTCAAGTACAGGATAGTCGGCTTTCTGTAGATGAAATGAATAAAGAAAGTTCGGTTATACGTCATGAAGAACAAAAAGTGGACGAAATTACTAATCCGCAACAAGAACCACTAAGAGCGGCAGAGAAAGTACCATTTACTGAAGATAGTTCGACTAGTGATCAGGCAGCTGAATCAGCAAAGCCAGCTAATCCGATAGAATACGTAGAAGGGACAGAATTGCCAAAAGAACCGAAAATAATAGATGGAATATTACTGGCAAATAAACAATACCCTCTACCAAAAGACTACACTCCTGGAGAAAGTGAAGAAGCTAGAGAAGCGTTCAACGAATTGGCAGCAGAGGCGCTGACATCAGGGATTAACTTGCAAGCATTCAGTACGTATCGTTCCTATGAGTATCAAGTAACTTTATATGAACGGTATGTTAAAAGAGATGGACAAGAGGCTGCAGACCGTTATAGTGCGCGTCCTGGATATTCTGAACACCAGACTGGCTTGGCATTTGATATTGGTGAAGTCAATCATGAAGACTACTGGGCTTCTACGTCATTCGGTGATACAGAAGCGGCAAAATGGCTGGCGGC
This sequence comes from Sporosarcina sp. PTS2304, assembly GCF_003351785.1. Lineage (GTDB taxonomy): Bacteria > Bacillota > Bacilli > Bacillales_A > Planococcaceae > Sporosarcina. The sequence continues at coordinate 2,434,595 of NZ_CP031230.1, read as the reverse complement.
TCACGCACATAAATACGGCTTCATCCTTCGCTACCCGAAAGATAAAGAAGAAATAACCGGGTATATACATGAATCCTGGCATTATCGATATGTCGGAAAAGAAGTGGCAGAGAAGATTTTCAAACAAAATATTACGCTAGAAGAATACGTAGGTGTTCGTTAATATGACTAGCCGGTAAAGAGGGAGTCTCTTCACCGGCTAGTTTTTTTATAAGATAGGGGAGAGTAATCTTGAAATCGATTCCTTTATTTTAATCATTCGTTCGCGTTCCATATAATTATCATATGTTAGCTCTGTACAGTTCTGAATGTCCATTTCAAAGATTTCCGCAAGTTCATGAGAAATTTCTCGATCGTAGATAAAAGCATTTACTTCGAAGTTTAAACGGAAACTCCGCACATCGATATTGGCGGTGCCGACCGTCGACACTTGATCATCAACAACGATTTGCTTTGCATGAATAAAGCCATTTTCATAAATATACACTTTAGCTCCTGCTTTAAGCAGAAGTCCGACATTCGAATACGTCGCCCAATACACAAACATGTGATCAGGTTTATTAGGAATCATGACTCGTACATCTACTCCCGATAAACTTGCAATCCGCAATGCGTCCAGTACACTGCTATCTGGAATGAAGTAAGGTGTTTGAATATAAATATATTCTTTAGCCAATGAAATCATTTTTAAATACCCATCTTTAATATCTTCCCATTCGGAGTCAGGTCCGCTGGAAACGATTTGAACGCCTACCGTTCCTTTGCGGGGAATGGCAGGGAAAAAGTGTTCATTGTACTGAATATTAGTTTTTGCGGACGCTTGATTCCAATCGAGGATAAAGCGCGTCTGCATGGGATGCACAGCACTGCCTTCCATCCGTAAATGGGCATCGCGCCAATAACCGAACTTTTTATTAAGTCCTAAATACTCATCTCCTACATTGAATCCGCCAATATATCCGATCCTTCCATCAATGATTACAAGTTTGCGGTGATTACGGTAATTCAGTCGAGGATTAATTAGCGGCAAGGTCGCTGGAAAGAATGCTGCCACCTCTCCGCCGTTATCCGTTAGCTCACGAAAATGCTTCACATGCAAACCGCGTGAACCGATATCATCAAACAACACGCGCACCTTCACACCCGCTTTTGCTTTTCGGATCAATATGTCAACAATTTTCTGGCCAATCCCATCCAACCTGAAAATATAATATTGAATATGGATATGATCTTTTGCATGTTCCAAATCTGTCAGCAATGCTTCAAATTTTTTCTTACCATCCGTAAAGATTTGAACGTCATTATCTTGTGTCAAAACGGAATGATTATTGCGTAAGTGTAAATAAATCATATCCCCATACTTCTCCGTATCAGGCTTTAAAAACTCAAACGACTCATTTTCAATCGCTTCTAGCTGATACGTAATCAACTTCTCTATCCCGATTTTGTTTCTACCTTCCCACCGGAATAAATGCTTTTCCCGTAACTGGCGACCGAGTAATAAATAAATGATAAAGCCGCCAATAGGTATAAAAAATAAAACAAGAAGCCATGCCCAGGTGCTTGCGGGATCTCTTCGTTCGAGAAAGATTAAAGCGATAGCTAAAAATATGTTAATAATCAACGTACTTGTGATGATTAAACTAATCACTTGCGTCATATAGTTCCTCCTGCAGCTAATATACTATTCCTTTAGTATAGCGGACATACGAATCAAAAGCGAAAAGCATCGTACCGTCTCTTCAGTCATGAACAAAATTACATGCTTCAATAGAATATCGTATGCACTAGTTACGCGACTGGCTCCTGCACATGCTTCAGTGTACGTGTAGATTTTCTAAAGACAAACACAAGTCCTATTGACAGTATGGCCAAAATAGCTGAAATAAAATACATATTGCCCGCTTGCATCGTGAAAATCCAAGTAAATAATAATGGTCCGATTATGCGCCCCATATTATCCATGGAATACGATAAACCAGCAGCGGTTCCGTACATCCCGCCAGCTTCTTTTGTAGTTAACGAGACGAGTACAGTCCGAACAAGAGCATTACCTGCAGTAAAGACACTCATCGCAAAGCCGGCCCATAACAAATTCATCGAAAATGGAATGAGTACTAAACCAATCGCTGTAACGATTTGTGCAACGATGATCCAGGACGTTTCTGTTCCGTTTTTCACACGACGGACAACACCGCCTTGAATAGCTGCATCTACTAAGCCACTCACCATAAATAGGTACCCGAGTTGCAAAGGAGTGATGTGTATCCTATCGATTTGAAATAGCTGGAATGTAGACTCTACCCCGGCAAGTAAGAAGGTAATGATAAATGAAGTCAAAAACAAATAACGAATTCGATACTGCCACATCGTAGAGGCACCTTTTGGAAGAATCGCCCGTTTGTTTGCTGAACTATGTCTGTCAGGTTCCCTTAAAATGAGGAAGGCATAGACTGTTAGGAGAAGTGTCAATGTTCCGGAAGCTATAAACGGAATTTGCAATTGGATATCTCCAAGAATTCCCCCGATCGCAGGGCCGAAAATAAACCCAAGTCCGATAGACATGCCTAGAAGTCCCATATATTTATTGCGATTCTCTTCTGTAGTTAAATCTGCAACAAACCCAGTCACTGCAGTATACAACGCCCCAGAGAATATCCCTCCGACAATACGGGATACGTAGAGCATCAATAAATGCTCCATGAAGAGGGCGAACAGGAAGAAGCTTAAGCTAAAACCGACCAACCCGATCATTATCAATTTCTTTCTGCCGGTACGATCAGACAAAGCACCCCATAACGGAGCAGTAAAAAACGAAGACAATGCATAAATCGTTAATAATCCCCCGACATGCACTTCAGAATAGCCTTCAGCTAAAATCACTTCAGGTAGAATGGGTATAATAATGCCGAATCCTAAATAAACAAAAAATTGTACAGACATTAACAGTAATATAGTTTTTTTCATAGTAACCTACCTTCTTCATAAATAGATTCTTCCATATCGTACGATGAATAGAAAAACCATTCAAGTTTCTATCATACAAAAAAGTTGTACATTAAGTTATTAGCGCAAATGCCGCAGAGAAAAACCATCCGTCTACCTCTCGCTCAATTTAATTTTATAGAAGTTTGTCGCAGACAGTAACCAGTATTCTTCGTACTCTCTCTAGAGCAGTGAAAGGTTTATTTCACATTACCACAAACGAGTCCGGCTGAAACGCAACGTAACGACATCCCACACGTCACCAACTGATTAGTCTCCATAAAAAAAGCCGTCACAGAAAATCAGTCACCACTGAATTTCTGGACAGCCACTCACTCCACTAATTCAACTTCACACGTTGCAAACGTAAAGCATTTAATACGACAGAAACCGAACTAAATGCCATCGCAGCCCCAGCTACCCAAGGCGCCAGCAATCCAGCCGCCGCAATAGGAATACCGATAGAATTGTAGGCAAGTGCCCAAAATAAATTCTGCTTAATATTTCGGACCGTCAAGTTACTCATTCGAATCGTATCTACTACACGCAGCAAATCCCCGTGCATCAGCGTCACATCAGCCGCTTCCATCGCTACGGCAGTTCCCGTGCTCATGGCCATACCAATATCCGCGACAGCAAGTGCAGGCGCATCGTTAATGCCATCACCAACCATCGCCACACGCTTGCCCTCTGCCTGCAACGACTGTATAACTTCTGCTTTACGATCAGGCAAGACCCCTGCGATTACATGATCAATGCCTGCGGTTTTCGCAATGGCTTCCGCTGTCATTTGCTGATCACCAGTTAACATAATAACGTCTAGCCCCATTGAGCGAAGTTCAGTAATCGCTTGTTTAGATGTATCTTTTATCGTATCTGCGACGGCAATGACCGCTTCATGTACACCATCTACTGCCATGAACATTACCGTCTTTCCCTCACCTTCCATTTGCTCGATAGAAGCGATAGAAGAATCTGTTTTAACATCATAACGTGACAGTAAGTTTTTCGTGCCGAGTAAAATCGTTTGACCGCCAATACTCGTACGAATCCCGAACCCTGGAATGGCTTCGAACTTCTCTACTGAAGGGAGAGACGTTGTATGAGTCATTCCGTAGGCTGTAATGGCTTTTGCTACAGGGTGCTCAGAGTCGCTTTCAGAAGCGGCGGCAAGTGCTAATAATGTTTCACGTGCTGCCCCGTGCCTACTATGGAAATCTGTTAATTCAGGAAGTCCTTTCGTAATCGTTCCCGTTTTATCGAAAACGATAGTATCAATCGACCGTGTTTGTTCCATAGCTTCTGCCGTTTTAAACAGTACACCTTCTTCAGCGGCACGACCGGAACCTGCCATGATGGAAGTAGGGGTCGCTAAACCGAGTGCACACGGACAAGCAATGACTAACACGGCAATCATACTCGTCAATGAACTAGCAAAATCTCCGGGAGCTACAGCAAAATACCAAACGAAGAAAGTGATCAAGGCAATCCCGACTACGATTGGAACGAAGATGCCGGAAATTCTGTCAGCCAGTCGTTGAATAGGTGCTTTAGATCCTTGAGCTTCTTCTACTACACGAATGATGTTTGATAGCATTGTATCTTTTCCGACATTTCCTGCCTCGATCCGTAAAGAACCATTTGCGTTTACGGTGGCGGCAAATACATCATCGCCGCTTTCTTTGTCAACAGGTAAACTTTCACCTGTCAGCATGGATTCATCAACAGCTGAAGATCCAGACAATACGATACCGTCTACCGGAATAGAAGCTCCGGGTCGAATGACCAACACGTCTCCAGCGAGTACTTCGTGGATAGGTACTTCTTTTGCAGTCCCGTCTTTTTCTACAATCGCAATTTGCGGCTGTAACTTCATCAGTTTTTGAATAGCTTCTGAAGAACGGCCTTTTGCACGCGCTTCAAATAATTTACCTAATAAAATTAGTGTAATTAACACTGCGCTCGTTTCAAAATACAAGCCGTGCCCGGATCCGCTTACGACTAAATAGACAGAATAGAAATAAGCAGCTGATGTACCTAGAGACACGAGTACATCCATATTCGCGCTGCCGTTGCGCAATGCGGAGTAGGCACCTTTATAAAATGTCGCGCCTATCCAAAACTGTACAGGTGTGGCCAGCGCCCACTGGAAATAAGGATTCATAAAGAGGGCTGGCACATACATCCAGGAAGTAAAAGAGAAATGCGCGAACATTGTCCATAAAAGCGGCAAAGAGAGGATAGCTGATATAATCAATTTGCGTGTTTTTTCACTGATCTCCTGCTGTCTATGATCCGTGGAAGCTGTATCTTCGGTTCGTTCGGACGCTTCGAAGCCAACCTTTTGGATTCTTTGTAAAATTTCAGGCAGCTTGACGACTGCAGGATCGTATAGGACGTGGGCTGTTTCAAGCGCTAAGTTGACATGAATAGACTCAATCCCGGGCATACGGGACACCACTTTTTCGATTCGGGCAGAACAAGCGGCACATGTCATGCCATGAATGTCTAAATGCGCTTCTTCTTTTAGCACATCAAATCCAAGCTTGCGAATTTGTTGTTCAACTTCTGATAATTTTATTTGATCGGAATCAAACATGATTAGCGCTTTTTCCGTGGCGAAATTGACGTTCGCCGATGAGACCCCGTCCAGTCGGTTCAGTCCTTTTTCAATGCGGTTCGCACACGATGCACACGACATGCCAGTAATTTCGATTTCTTTTTTGTGCTCTCCCATAAGACAAAACACCTTTCTGTATCCTAAGCTTCCACGTCAAATCCTTGATCTTCAATAGCTTCCTGCAGTTGGCTCACAGTGACAGCTGACTCGTCAAATTGAACAGCTACATTATTCGCTGCCAGATCTACCAGAGCGCGTTCAACGCCTGTTAATTCTGTAAGTGCGCCCTCCACTGCTTGTACGCAGTGATTGCATGTCATACCTTGTACGTTTATTGTCATTTCTTTCATAACAAAACTCCTCCTTATTTTCGTACCAATTTTGAAATGGTTGTTAGTAATTCATCCAAAACCTCTTCGTCTCCAGCGTCCATTCTGCTCTTCACACAACCTTTTATATGACCTTCCAATAAAACATTTGCTGTGCTGTTTAAAGCGGATTGGGTAGCTGATAGTTGCGTAATTACATCGTCGCAATACACATCTCGCTCAATCATGCCTTTAATTCCACGAATTTGGCCTTCGATTCTATTTAGCCGGTGAATCAAATTCTTTTTAACCTCTTCAGGGTGATGACTTTTGCGACAAGAAACTACCGATTCTTCAGTGAGAAAATCTTCAGGGATGACTGTCAAAAACTGTTTCCACCTTTCTATTAATATATATAGTAGCTAAGCCTATTAATTAACCATATTATGCATAGTTCTCTCGTTTATTTAGTTTAAAACGATCTGGACTATGGAAAGTTTAATGGAGTGAGGCTGACTTAGAGAGTCTTGCGGCTTGCGCTTCTAGACGATACGCTTTCCGGAGGGGACGCGGCGGACCCCGCAAAAGAGCGCTGCGGGTTACGCCTGTCGTCCTTGATCCTCCCGGAGTCGATCGTCTTCCAGCTTCAGCCGTACTTTGTGTATGTAAGACAGTTTGATCACTCTTTGTAGATGGTGAAAACTACGTGGACTTGTGTGCTACTTTATGTTCGTTTATTAGATAGAGTGAGGCTGACTTAGAATGTCTTGTGGCTTACGCTTCTAGACGATACGCTTTCCGGAGGGGACGCGGCGGACCCCGCAAAAGAGCGCTGCGGGTTACGCCTGTCGTCCTTGATCCTCCCGGAGTCGATCGTCTTCCAGCTTCAGCCGTACTTTGTGTATGTAAGACAGGTTGATCACTCTTTGTAGGTAGTGAAAACCAAGTAGAATTGTTTAATACCTTGTGTTCGTTCACGAAAGTAGAATATTGAATGTAGTGAGGCTGACTTGGAATGTCATGCGGCTTGCGCTTCCAGACGATACGCTTTCCGGAGGGGACGCGGCGGACCCCCAAGCGCTGCGGGTTACGCCTGTCGTCTTTGATCCTCCCGGAGTCGATCGTCTTCCAGCGCCAGCCGTACTTTGTGTGCAAGACAGTTTGATTACTCTTTGTAGGGGTGAAAACCAAGTAGAATTGTCTGATACCATGCGACCGCTTTTGAAGGTAGATAGCGGTGAAGTGTTATCAGCAACTATGATTGTTTCAATGAACTGAGCGGAAAAAGAAACGCCTCTATTTGCACTCAGTCAGCCAACCCAAAGTTTCACCACTCTGTTCAGGAAACGGAACTTACCATACTCTATTTCTGGACGAACACAAACTGACTTCTCGACACAACCTCCAGGATTCTCCCGGAAGAACCGGCGACTCCTGGAGGATCAGCACGACAGGCGTAATCGCCACGCACTTTTGGCGAGTCCGCCGCATGCCCTCAGGAAAGCGTCCGGTTCTGGAGGGAGAATCCTAGCACATACCCTACTTTTCTGTACCGCATTGGAGAAGTCACATCCGCCACTCTAGCTTCTGGACGAACACCAACTGATTTCCCAACAAATCCTCACATGTACACCCATTTTCTGCACTGCACAGGAGGAGCTATTTACCCTACTCTAACTACTCGTCAAAAGCACTTCATTTCCAAATATCCATTCCTTTATTTGGATGATAAACAGACTTGCATAGTAGTTATAACTCCATATTAATATACCTATATGGGGTATGTCAAAAGTGCGGATTATCATCAGAAAGGTAAAAAACTTGCAAAAAAACTTCATTTGTAACATAAATGAAAGATTTAAAATGCTTTCAGAGTGGTATGATAGGAATAAGGAAATTTTTTATTGAAAAAGAGAACTTCACGAGCTACTAAACGTCTATATAACTAACTAGGAAGGTTGAGGTGGAAGAAGTGGCTAAAGAGATGGACATAAAGAAGATTATTTCCAATTTGGCAAAGCTTGGCGTTTCCGCAACACTCACAAAATCTAGAAGTGATATGTTACAAGCGCTGACACCTGTTGTGCAAGCACCCCCCGTTCAGACGAATTGATAAGCGTTTCCGAAAGAAAAGATCACCCCCGAATGTATCGGAAGTGATCTTTTCTTTTTGTATTAAATCTTTTTCACGAATTCGGATTTTAATTGCATCGCGCCGAAGCCGTCAATTTTGCAGTCGATATTATGATCTCCGTCTACTAAACGAATACTTTTCACTTTCGTTCCCATCTTTAATGCATTGGAACTTCCTTTCACTTTCAAATCTTTGATGACCGTTACAGAATCCCCATCCTGCAATACATTTCCGTTAGCATCTCTTACTTCTTCCATACTTTCTGTTGCGGATTCATCCATCGACTCGAGTGTCCATTCATGCGCACATTCGGGACAGACGAGAAGGTTTCCGTCTTCGTATGTATATTCTGACTGGCATTTTGGACAATTTGGTAAAGCTGACATAAAAAAACCCCCTTTCCTATACAGTTTACACAACTTGCACGTGTCGGGAAAGGGGGCGCCTGCTTATTTGCATCTAGTTGTCGTCGTTCGTTGCGAACATATACGTCCGTTGATGGAATTTCATACTGAAAATTAACCCGATGGCAAGCATATTACTAAATAGCGAACTTCCTCCATAGCTGATGAAAGGAAGCGGAATTCCGGTAATAGGCAATAACTGAATATTCATGCCGATGTTTTCAAAGACGTGGAAAGCGATCATCGCAATGACACCTGTACATATATAGACACTGAACGGGTCATGCATCGAAAGCGCAACTTTTGTTAAGTGATAGATTAATATGAAGTACAGTGTAATCACGATACACGCGCCGATAAATCCATACTCTTCTCCAATCACACTGAAAATGAAGTCGGTATGGTTTTCAGGAATATACACGACTCTCCCGAGAAATCCTTTTCCCGTCAATTCACCTGAACCGATCGCAGTCATCGCAGTAATTAAGTTATATCCTTCATCTGTTGGATAAGAATATGGATCTAGCCATGAATAGACACGTTTGAATTGATAGGGTGAAAATCCGATTTTATCCATAAATTCTTGTGCATAAAGCGCCATCCACAATAATCCGCCTGCAGAAGCCGCACCAACGGCAAAGAGAGGAGCGAGAATTTTCCATGAGATTCCTGAAACGATAACAATTGCGGCTGTAATGGAAATAAAGACGAGAGACGTTCCTAAATCAGGTTGCTTCATGATGAAATACAAAGGAACGACTAACATAAGAGCAATTTTACCGAGTAGTAAAAAGTCTGTTTTATACGTACGATGCAGCTTTCGTTCATTATGTGAACTTACCATGCGGGCGAGACCGATGATAAAAAATGTTTTGATGAACTCAGCGGGCTGAATAGTACCGATTACTGGCAGATGCAACCAGCGCTTGGCATTGTAGCGCATCTCTGCAATTTGTTCTGGTCCACCAGGCGCCAACATAAGGAATAATAATAAAAAAATACCGAAGCCATAAAAATACCAAGCCATTTTTTTGTATTGTTGAGGCTCAAAATACATAACCATCGCCACAATAATAGAACCTAAAATATACCATCTCACTTGTTTGACAACGAAGTTTTGTGTGTATTGCTCAGACGTTTGAGCAGAACCAATGACAAAAAAACTAATGATCGCGAATAATAAAATGATAAAGGCAAGCGTCCAATCGAATCGTTCACCTAGCCTGTTTGAGTTTTTCACGTATGGACTCACCTTTTCTTAGGGACTCAATCTCCTAGCTACTATAATCTCCTATTATATCGTAAAACTTTTTAAGAAGTACACCCATTATGTGACGCATTGTGAAATGTTTAGTTTCGATGAAAGTAAAAAGAATTTCGAACATTGGTTTTTCATTCATGAATTGGTTCCATTCATGGTAAACTGTAGGAATGAAAACAACGGAATGTGAGGAGATTATATGAAAACACGATTAGGTTTAGTTTATGGCGGGAAGTCTGCAGAGCATGAGGTGTCTCTTTCGACGGCGAGAGCAGTGACACAAGCATTAGATTTAACAAAATATGAAGTCCTGCCCATCTATATTACGATGCAAGGCGAATGGATTAAAGGCGCGCCCCTTACAAGTGCGGCAACAAATATCGAAACATTACGGTTATCTTCTGAACAACCGCAATCGGATCACATAGATGGTTTTTTAAAGGGGGCTATGCCTGAAGTTATTTTGCCTTTGCTTCATGGAACGAACGGGGAAGATGGTACGGTGCAAGGTTTATTTGAAGTATTGAATATTCCTTACGCGGGAAATGGCGTGTTGGCTTCATCTGCCGGGATGGACAAAGTGGTGATGAAACAATTATTTTCACAAGCAGGCTTAGCGCAGGTCGAATACATTCATTTCATTCGCAGTGCGTGGCAGCAAGATGCCGATGTACTACTCGATGAAGCGGAACAAAAATTATCTTATCCAATGTTCGTTAAACCAGCGAATCTGGGATCGAGTGTCGGAATTAGTAAAGCGCTTGATCGCTCATCTTTAAAACAAGCCATTGAATTGGCATTAAAATTTGATCGTAAAATTATTATTGAACAAGGAATTACTGCGCGCGAAATCGAAATGGCGGTTCTAGGAAACGATCAACCAGAAGTTTCAGTAGCGGGTGAGATTCGTCCAGTTGCTGATTTTTATGACTATGAGGCAAAGTATCAAGATCAGAGTACTGAATTATCGATCCCGGCCGACATATTAGATCAAACAGCGCAACATATGAAGGAAATGGCTGTTCGTGCTTTTAAAGTGCTCGATTGTGCCGGGTTGGTACGTGCGGACTTTTTCGTTACAGAAGACGACGAAGTATTGATCAATGAAGTAAATACATTGCCTGGATTCACGCCTACTAGTATGTTCCCTTTGTTATGGCAGAAAACGGGTCTAACCTATCCAGAACTTATCGACCGTCTCATTGAACTCGCTATAGAGCGCCACGCAGAAAAACAACAATTGCAATATACAATGGATTAAGTGGAGGATTCTTACGTGAAACGAAATTTATCAACGATTCAACAGTGGTTACAGGCGGCAGGTCAAGAAATCGAACAGCAACAAATAACGGGTGTTTGTATCGATTCTCGCAACGTACAAAAAGGCGATCTCTTTATACCTTTCCGCGGAGAACAAGTCAATGGTCATCAATACGTTACAGGTGCGATTGAAAAGGGCGCAGCAGCGTCACTTTGGCTAAAAGATGAACCCAATCCGCCAGAAGGCATCCCGCTTTTATTTGTCGACGATGCAGAAGTCGCATTGCAACAGATGGCTCGCATGTATCGCCAAGAATTACATTGTACCGTTATCGGTGTCACAGGCTCTAATGGAAAAACATCGACGAAAGATTTACTGGCAGGAGTATTGTCACCTTATTTCAAAGTGAAAAAGACAGAAGGCAATTTTAATAACGAGTTAGGATTGCCTCTGACGCTATTAGCTGTGGAAGACGACACAGAAGTTGCGATTCTTGAAATGGGAATGAGTGGTTTTGGCGAAATTTCCTTCCTCTCTACCCTCGCCTCGCCGCATTTTGCAGTTATTACGAATATCGGGGAAGCACATATGCAAGATCTCGGGTCTAGAGAGGGGATTGCGAAAGCGAAATTTGAAATCATAGATGGGTTAGCGATAGATGGTTTACTCCTTTACGATGGCGATGAACCGTTACTGCGTGAGTTAGTAGCTAGTCAGCCGCAAGTGCGTACTATATCGTTCGGCTATGAGCGGGCAGATGTAACCGTAGCTCACATTCAATCCACGAGCATAGGCAGCTCATTTACTGTGCAAGGCAGAACGGAAGGGGAGTTTGTGATTCCGGTGTACGGCGCACATCAAGTGAAAAACACATTAGCTGCGATTATCATTGCGAAAGAGCTTGGATTGACTGAAGCGCAAATTAAATCATCATTAGAACAGACAAAGCTAACGGATATGCGTATGCAACCAATGACCGGAATCAATGACTCTCTTCTAATCAATGATGCTTATAATGCAGCACCGACTTCGATGAGAGCCGCTTTTCGATTTATGCAAGAGACAAACGTACGCAAAGACAAATGGCTTGTTTTAGGGGATATGCTTGAACTTGGATCTGATGAGCAAAGCTATCATGAAGGACTGGCAGATGATTTACGTAAAATGGATCTGCAAGGGGTAATTCTTTTCGGAAGTCGCATGAAATGGCTAGCTGACCGACTGACAGAGTATCCTCTAGAAGTGATGTGGACAGCAACTGACGTGCAGTTGGCGGTAGATGCACTGCGTCCGCGATTGACTCAAGATACTGTTGTCTTATTTAAAGGGTCGCGTGGCATGAAATTAGAGCGCATCATGGGTCCGCTTGAGGAAACGTTGTGACGACAGGTGTATTGTTCATCCATGGCTTTACAGGCGGACCATTTGAAGTGGCACCATTTAGACACTATCTGAAAAGCCAGACGGACTGGAAAATCGCAGTGCCTGTATTGCCGGGGCATGAACTGGGTAAAGGAGTACAAAAAGGCTCTATGGAATCGTGGATGATGGCCGCTGAACTAGAATTGCAGCGGTTGCTAAAAGAAGTAGATCAAGTCGTGGTAATCGGCTTTTCGATGGGTGGTTTAATCGCGATGTATTTAGCATTACGTTATCCGATTAAGAAACTGGTACTGTTAAGCGCGGCAGCGAAATATATTAGTCCGCGGATTTTAGTAGAAGATGCGAGAATTATGATGAAAACATCTAGGCGCAAAAATTACCCTGCCGACTCTTTTTATCATTTATACAATTACAAGCTGACACACACTCCTATCCGCGCAGCTTTGGAGTTTTTACGAGTTGTCCGTTTAGTGAGACCGTATCATCATGATGTCAAAACACCCGTATGCCTCGTCCAGGGAAAACAGGACGGGGTCGTTCCGGCTGTGACGGCGGATAGTTTATATGAACAACTCGGATCAGAAAGAAAACAACTCATTTTTTCTGAACGAGGCAAGCATCATATTTGCTATAGCGATGACCGGAATGTTTGGTTCGAGAAAGTTCTGAAATTCCTGACAGAAGACTGATTAATGCAACTTAAGCGGATTCGTTGCAGTAAGGAGTCAGCCGTGTTAGAATGATGAAAGGAATTGGATACATTTACAACGGCACTCTTCCATTTTAGTGGAGAGTACTTTTTTTTGAATAAAACGGTGGATATGTAGGCAGACTAGCAATGATTTGCCTTGTCTCACCGCTCGGCAAGGACCGAGCTTTCCTTGTATGTCACAGGTTTTACATTGTGCTGCATAAAAATCTGGACGCAATTACGCTAGGTGTAATTGATATGACCCCTCTGCACACGCAGGAATCCTTCCAAAAGATTTCCTCTATAAAATCAGAGATGGAATATCGGAAATGCTCCCAACTTTCAAAGTACATGGCTCGAATTTGCCGCGCTTTCATTTGCGAATGTAACCAATTGTCAAATGAAGAAATAAAGGAGAATGAATATTTTGACGAAGTTTTCAGAACTAAATATTAGTGAAACAACACAAAAGGCTTTGCTACGCATGGGGTTTGAAGAGGCAACACCAATCCAAGAAGGTACTATTACATTTGGGATGGAAGGCCGCGACGTAATCGGGCAAGCACAAACAGGTACAGGGAAGACAGCAGCATTCGGTATTCCGATCATTGAGAAATTGGATCCTAAAAGCACTGCAGTTCAAGCGTTGGTTATTGCACCGACTCGTGAGTTGGCTATCCAAGTATCAGAAGAAATTTATAAAGTAGGTTTCGGCAGCCGTGCGAAAGTTCTTTCCGTATACGGCGGACAAGAAATCGGACGTCAAATCCGTGCACTACGCAATAATCCAAACATCGTAGTAGGTACTCCAGGACGTATTTTGGATCATATTAACCGTAAAACTTTAAAGCTAGACAATGTTCAGACGCTTGTATTAGACGAAGCAGATGAAATGTTGAACATGGGATTCATTGAAGATATCAACACGATTCTTGCATCTGTGCCGGCTGAGCGCCAGACGTTGCTATTCTCAGCAACTATGCCTGGACCTATCCGCAAAATTGCAGAAACATTTATGAAGAATCCTGAAATTGTCAAGATCAAGTCTAAAGAAATGACGGTTGAAAATATCGAACAATTCTTCGTAAAATCACACGAGCGCGAAAAGTTCGATGTGTTATCAAGACTGTTGAATGTTCAACAACCAGAATTGGCGATCGTTTTCGGTCGTACGAAGCGTCGTGTAGATGAGTTGGCTCATGCACTTAGCATCCGCGGCTATATCGCTGAAGGAATCCACGGTGATTTAACACAAGCGAAGCGTATGTCTGTATTGCGCCAGTTTAAAGATAATAAAATCGATGTATTAGTAGCGACAGATGTAGCCGCTCGTGGCTTGGATATTTCAGGTGTTACACATGTATACAACTTTGATATTCCACAAGATCCAGAAAGCTATGTTCACCGGATCGGTCGTACAGGCCGCGCAGGTAAAAGTGGAATTGCCGTTACATTCGTAACACCACGGGAAATGGGGTACTTACGCATCGTTGAGGAAACGACTAAGAAGCGTATGACACCTTTACGTCCACCAACATCTGACGAAGCGTTGCTTGAGCAGAAGAAAATAGCAGTGGAAGCTTTGACAGAAGCTATTGAACAAAATAATTCAGAAGACTATGCTGGATTGGCGGCGCAGTTGCTTGAAAAGTTCGATCCAAAAGATATCGTCTCAGCGGCTCTTCGTTCATTGACGAAGGATGTTGACGAAACACCAGTTAGTATTACTGAAGAACGTCCATTGCCTTCTCGCAGACCTTCTTCACGTGATCGCGGCGGCTACAAAGGTGGCAATCGCAGCGGTGGTGGCGGACGTTCACAAGGTGGACGTAGCAGAAGTTTCAGCGGTAGTGCTGGCGGAGCGAGACGTAGTGGCGGGCGCGAAGGCGGCGGCAGAAGAGATGGAGCTTCTCGTCGTAGCAGTGGCCGTACAGAAAGATAATAAGACAACCGACCAGATCCGAGCTTGCTTTTAGCAACTCGGATCTTTTTTCAATGGTATGATACTAGTGATGAAACGTTATTTGAGGTAAAACGTATACATAATAAGAATCAGGAAAAGAGGTGGATCGGTTGAGACAACAACCAGCAAATCAAATCTCCAGAAAAGGATTGTCAGTTTGGAGAGTCTATGGAGTCATACAAAGTGTAATCCTATTAGCGGTCGCTATCGGTTTAGGATTTCTTGCATACTTTTTTCAGTGGCCTATTTGGATCGTCGTAATTATTGGCGTGTTTGTCGTATTGCATGCATTCTTTTCTATCTATCTATTTCCGAAAGTTCGGTGGGAACGCTGGCGTTATGAAGTACGTGAAGCAGAAATAGAGTTGCAGCACGGTCTGTTTATCGTTAATCGCACATTGATTCCAATGGTACGCGTGCAACACGTGGATACAGCGGAAGGCCCTATTTTGCGAAAATATGGCCTCGCCTCCATCACCATATCTACTGCTGCAACGAATCATTCGATACCGGCTTTAGTGACAGAGGAAGCGGATGAATTACGCAATCGGATTTCGATGTTCGCAAGGGTGGCGAAAGACGATGTCTGAACAACGATATAAATTACATTGGATTACAGCGGTAGTCGAAACGGTAAAATCGTTAAAAGACTTGATTGGTCCGTTCATTATTGTTCTCGTAGTAAATGGTTTTAAAAGTGACAGGGAGGGTCCTTGGTATTTCCAATATTGGACGCTGATTTTTTTTAGTGTGCTGATCCTTTCTACGTTAGTGTCGGGTATTATTAAATGGCGGCGCTTTGATTATTGGTTTGAAGATCAGGAATTACGAATGGAGTCAGGATTATTCGTTCGAAAGAAACGTTATATTCCATTTGATAGAATACAAAGTTTAGATTACACGGAAGGTATTTTTCATCGGCCGTTTCAATTAGTGAAAGTGAATGTGGAAACGGCTGGCTCTTCTTCAGGTAAAGATTCAGAAGCAGAATTAACAGCTATTACTAAAGAAGCTGCGAATAAAATCGAGGAAGAGATCCAACGTGCGAAGAAAATGCGGATTATCGGTCCGTTGCAACGTACGTATGAAAATGAAGAATTACTGCTGGTGAGAGAGCAGGAAGTTCAATTAGAAAAAACAGTACCGTTAATGCCTGTCTTTTCAATGACTACAAAAGATCTGCTCATGCTGGCTACTACGTCTGGTGGGATCGGTGTGATTTTATCAGGTGCCGCCGTATTTCTATCACAAATAGAAGAACTAATCCCGTTTGATAAGATATTTGGTGAATTACAGTCTTTCATCCGATTTGGAGTATTTGTTTTAGCGATTATGATAGTAATAGGATTTTTACTAGTCTGGTTATTATCGGTGGCTATGACATTTATAGCGAACTACGATTTCAAAGTGATTCTCGATAAAAATGATTTAATCATTACACGTGGATTGCTTGAGAAAAAACGGGTAACTATTCCGCTCAATCGAGTGCAGAATATTACAATTACAGAAAATCCCATCAGGCAATTATTCGGTTATGCGACAGTAATACTTAATAGTGCGGGAGGAACTGGTGAAAATTCACGCATTAAATTATTTCCGTTAGCAAAAAGAAACCATATCATCGAACCATTACAGGAACTCTTTCCGCATGTAGATTTCAGCGTACCGACAGAGAAGATTGGTGCGCGCGGAAAATACTTCTATTACCGGTTGAAGCTGTTTATTGCATTACTAGTAGTAGCGGTAATTTCTTACTACTTATTTCCATATGGCTTGTTTGCGTTAGTATTGTTGCCTTTGATCTATCTACACGGCATGTGGCAATATAAAACGGCCGCTTATTCCATTATGCCTAAACAATTGACGATGCGTTTTAGAGGAGTCAGTCGTCATACCGTCTTTACGGTGAAGAATCGAATACAATCAATGGAAATGGATCAAAATTATTTTCACCGAAGGAAAAAAGTCGCGACGCTAACGATCAACGTAAAATCGGGCATGTCACTAGACGCTCCGGCGATTCGTCACATGCCACAAGAAAAAGCGGAGCAGTTCTTACTGTGGTATGAGCATCATCCTGAAAGTAAAGATTAAATATATATCTTGTAATTAGCTGTGTTATGTATAATCCTCTCGTTCATTTAGTTTAAAAAGATTTTGACTATTGCAGTTGGATGGAGTAAGGCTGACTTAAAAAGTCTTGCGGCTGGCGCTTCCAGACGATACGCTTTCCGGAGGGGACGCGGCGGACCCCGCAAAAGTGCACTGCGGGTTACGCCTGTCGTCCTGATCCTCCCGGAGTCGATCGTCTGTAAGCCGCAAGCCGTACTTAGTGTGTGCAAGACAGTTTGATCACTCTTTGTATGTAGTGAAGACTACGTGGGCTTGTCTGCTACTTTATATTCGTTTATTAGATGGAGTGAAGCTGACTTGAAGAGTCTTGCGGCTTGCGCTTCCAGACGATACGCTTTCCGGAGGGGACGCGGCGGACCCCGCAAAAGTGCACTGCGGGTTACGCCTGTCGTCCTGATCCTCCCGGAGTCGATCGTCTTCCAGCGCAAGCCGTACTTAGTGTGTGCAAGACAGTTTGATCACTCTTTGTATGTAGTGAAGACTACGTGGGCTTGTCTGCTACTTTATATTCGTTTATTAGATGGAGTGAAGCTGACTTGAAGAGTCTTGCGGCTTGCGCTTCCAGACGATACGCTTTCCGGAGGGGACGCGGCGGACCCCGCGATAGTGCGTTGCGGGTTACACCTGTCGTCCTGATCCTCCCGGAGCATTCCTGTCTGATTAGAGACGCCCTATTGAAATACAAAAGTCCCCTTGATATGATTTGGGGGTGTCAAGGCATCGACGGCTTGACCCCTAACCATACACAAGGAGGACTCACATGAATTCTAAAGTGAATCACAAAATTAATCAAGTAACTGAACAAACATTAGTAGTTGGAATCGATATCGCGAAGTACAAACATTACGCCACATTTGTCGATGAACGTGGTCGTGAGATGAAAAAAGCTTTTCCTTTCTTACAAACTATCGAAGGTTTTGAAGCACTGTATGAAGCAATCCTAGATGGTATGAAAGAGCATGGGAAATCTAACGTACTCGTCGGTGTAGAACCGACAGGACATTATTGGTTGAACTTAGCGTACTTCCTCGAAGATCGAGGCATTCCGCTCGTGGTTGTCAATGCGATGCACGTAAAACGTGTGAAAGAGTTAGATGATAACCTGCAGACCAAGAATGACAAGAAAGACGCTCTCACCATCGCGCGATTGATGAAAGACGGACGCTTTTCTCATCCTAAACTTCTTCGGGATCAGGCAGCGGATATCCGCGCTGGCTATAGTATCGAAGAAGCATTGATCAAAGAACGCTCCGCCTTAAAAAACAAACTGCATCGGTGGATCGACAAGTATTTTCCGGAGCTGTTTCAAGTCTTTTCTGATTTCGGTGCCATGGTGCTTGCCGTATTGGAAGAGACTCCGTTACCCGCAGATATTGTCGATATGACACCGGCTGAATTGGCCGATATTTGTGCAGACGCGGGACGGATGAAACAAAGACGTCCAAAGAAAGCAGCCGAACTCATTCAGGTAGCTCAGTCTTCTATTGGGGTTACTGTCGCCCCTTGGGGAGCGAGACGGGAAATCGCTTCTCTCGTGCGTCAGTATCGCCTGATTGAGGAAGAACTAGAGTCCATCAAGGCAGAGCTAGATGCCTTGATTACCCAAACGACAGAGTATGAATTTCTAGCTTCCGTTCCAGGGATTGCCCATCGTACCATCGCCGGCCTCTTGGCTGAGGTAGGGAGTTTCACTGATTATGAGAGTCCACGCCAACTTATTAAATTAGCGGGTCTCACACTTCGAGAGAACTCCTCCGGCACTCATAAGGGACAGAAGAAAATATCCAAACGAGGTCGTAAGAGGCTTCGAGCCATTCTGTTCAAAGCGATCCGGCCGATTCTGCGGAACAATCCAGCATTCCTTAAGCTTCATGAGTATTATACGCAGCGATCAGAAAATCCGCTTCGTAAAAAGCAGTCCATGGTCGTCTTATGCAGTAAACTACTAAAGGTTCTCCATACTCTATGCACGAAAAAACGTCGGTTTGACGGAGAACACATGTTGACAGACCTGCACTGTCTCCAACTAGCGTCTTAAGTACATTCTGGAATAAACATACTATTCATGACACGGAGAAGCTGGCACCCCTATCGTACATCGGGCCTTGAGCCTCTCCCGGAGCATCTCGCCAGCCTCCAACTTATGATAGACCGAACGAAGGAATGTCAGCGCACGACGCTAAGAGACGTGGGAGGGTCAGTCATCATAGGGATTTGGAGATCCATTAGTGCATGCCATATCTATTTACAGTTTCTGTAACTGTCGGCGGAGCATTCACTGTAGTTTACAATATCCGTAAATATATAAATAATTAGGAATAAAATCATTAGCATATTGAAATAAAAATATTTTTTGGTTAGACACAAGATGCGATAAACCTTGTCACCATCGTATTTTCAAGAGGGAGTCGATCGTCTTCCAGCTTCAGCCGTACTTAGTGTAGGTAAGACAGTTTGATCACTCTTTGTAGGTGGTGAAAGACCAAGTAAGTAGACTTGCCTGATACAATGCGACCGCTTTTGAAGTTAGATAGCGGTGAAGTGTTATCAGCAACTATGATTGTTTCAATGAACTGAGTGGAAAAAAGCAATGACTCTATATGCATTCAGTCAGGCAATCCAAAGCTTCACCCACACTGTTCAGGAAGTGGAACTTACCATACTCTATTTCTGGACGAACACCGACTGACTCCCCGACACAAATTCAAGGATTCTCCCGGAAGAATCGGCGACTCCTGGAGGTTCAGGGAAAGCCGTGGCGAAGGACGGCTTTTGCGAGTGAAGCGTAGCGAAAAGGAGCGCATTTTAGCACTTGACAGGCGTAATCGCCAATGCACTTTTGGCGAGTCCGCCGCGTCCCCTCAGGAAAGCGTCCGGTTCTGTAGGGAGAATCCTAACACGTATACTATTTTTCTGCACCAAGAGGACAAAACCAAAAAAATGCATAGAAGGCATCGCCTTCCAGCATTTTTTGGTTTATTTACGTTATTCTATTCATCTCTATCGTCGGCGACTGTTTTTTCGCCAACTTACAATATTTTTAGGATTAAAATAGCTTAGACCGATTAAGAAACCGGTAATAATTCCTGCTATATGTGCAGTAACATTAATATTCGATCCTAAAAACGTCATGATGACACTAATGACGATGATTGGTAAAATTACTTGTTTCAGCTGTGGGAATACGTGCTTTGTGTAATAGACAAGCGCACCGAATGCACCGAATAAACCGAAAATCGCACCGCTTGCTCCTAAGTGTCTATAATCGGGAGACTGCAAGAAGTACGTGGCGATATCACCAAACAGACCCGCCAGCATATAAATTGTGATGAATCGTGCCTTGCCTGCAATCTTTTCTAGTTCAGGTCCGAAAACAAATAAAGAGAACATATTGAATAAGATATGCATAAAATCATAGTGTAAAAACATCGGAGTCAATAGACGCCAATACTCTCCATTAGCAATTCTGAAATTATCGCCAATCCCGAAGAGTACTAGTTGATCACCAATTCCCGGAATCCATGTCAATAGATAGATCCCGATATTCAACACTAACAATACGGTAACGACAGGATATGCGCGAACATATTGTGAAAAGTTTTCCGTTCGTATAAACATGGTTTCACCTCATTCTTCCGTACTGATTATACCTATTTTTCACGCCAAATGGAAAGGAGACGTTCGTTTTGATACAAGGAATTGGATTAGACATCGTGGAACTCGACCGCGTCGCACGTTTAGATGGGCGTAATGCCAAATTTCGAGAACGGATTTTATCTGCAAGAGAGTTACATATTTATGAACAGTTAAAAGATCATAGAAAAACGGAGTATTTGGCAGGGCGTTTTGCAGCGAAAGAAGCCTTTTCAAAAGCGCGTGGTACAGGCATTGGTACAGACTGTAGTTTTCTCGATATTGAAGTTTTATCTGAAGCGAGCGGTCAGCCAGTCTTATACTTTAAAGAACAGATTGCAAATGGCTTCGTCAGTATTACACATACACAAACAGTCGCTGCTGCCCAAGTTATATTACTGAATTCTTGAACTTCAATCATCACAATTTTAAACAAGCTCGCATATTCAATACATCCTTCTCATAAGATGAGCTACCCGAATTGATTGGAGAAAGGATGAATTGAATGCGGAAAAAATTTTGGTTGTTAGTTGTCGTAGCGGTCATGCTAGTACTTGGAGGATGCGGTAAACCTTCAAAAGAAGATGTGATGAAGAAGCTCAGCAATAAATGGAATGACACAAAAGGGTATGAACTCAATGCCTCCATGGAAATTAAAACAGGTGCAGAGCCACGGGTGTACGATGTAGAAGTATGGCACACAAAACCTGAATTCTACAAAGTACATGTTACGCAATCGGGTAATGAAGAATCACAAATGATTGTTCGAAATGAAGAAGGTGTATTTGTAATTACGCCATCTATCGGCAAAACGTATAAATTCCAGAGTGATTGGCCGGCACAAAACAGCCAGGGATACTTAATCGGGACTTTGGCGGAAGATATGAAAGCGGACAAAACAGCTACTATGGAAGAGAAGGAAAAAGAATATGTGTTTGAAACAGCTACTCGCAATAATCATAAGACATTGTTGCCGAAACAAAAAATCCATATCGACAAGAAAACGTTATTACCTAATAAAGTGACGATTCATGATGAAGCAGGGGAAGAAAAAATCTCTATCAAGTTTGCTAAAATTTCACTTGGTGTTGAACATAAAGTGGCTGATTATAAAGTAGAAATGGATAAACCGAAAGCTGAGAGTGACCAAGCAGAATCCGATGAAGAAGCGAAAGAAGATTCAGCAAAAGAAGAAACAAATGAAGAAACAAATGAAGAAACAGATCATCAAACATACTACCCGGCAGTCAATTGGGAAGGTACGACATTGTCTGATGAGCAAATCATGAAAACTGAAAATGGTCAGAGGATTTTAATGACATTTAGTGGAGAAAAAGAATATATTGTCATTCAAGAGCCGGCAACGAAGCCGATGAATCAGTTACCTGTATCTATCGAAGGTGATCCGGTAGATTTGGGATTCGCAGTAGCTGCTTTGACGGAGCAGTCGATCCAGTGGGAAGTAAATGGAGTAGCATTTTTCGTAGCTTCTGATACATTGAGTAAAGAAGAATTGCTGACCGTTGCGAATTCTATGACTGTAACGGAATCTAAATAATTCATGACGTAATCAATTGACGAACTACCGCTTTCGGATGGATAATAAAATTTCAGTAAATAGTCTATCCTAAACGAGGTGGAATAAGTTGTTCAACGAAACAGACTATCGACCGACTAGAGCGATAATTAAAACAGAGGCAATACGAAAGAATGCAGAGCGTATCATGTCTTATCTCCCGCAAACGACTCAATTGATTGCGGTCGTAAAGTCTGATGGTTATGGACACGGGGCTGTTCGCTCTGCACTTACCGCGTTAGAAGCGGGAGCCACCATGCTTGCTGTAGCAACGCTGGATGAAGCGGCAACTATTAGAAAGTATATTCAAAACATAGACATTCTCGTATTGGGGCCTTCACCGAGTTCGTTTGCAGCAGTAGCAGCGGAACTTGACATTACGTTAACTGTGACGAGTACAAACTGGGTGCAACGGGTGAATGAACAGCCGTTATTCGATAAAAAGTGTAAAATTCATGTAAAAATAGACAGCGGAATGGGCAGAATAGGTGTGCGGACTGAGCAAGAACTCGCACAACTGTTAATGTATATCCAACAATCCGATCATTTGGTCATTGATGGAGCATTCACTCATTTCTCGCGAGCGGATGAACAGGATGCCGAGCCGACAAAAAAACAATTTCAACATTTCACAAAGCTTATTAAACTTTTTCCCGTGAAGCCGCGCCTAGTCCATGCATCGAATAGTGCAGCAGCTTTGATGTTTCCTGAGTATTCATTGGATGCGATTCGATATGGCATAAGCCTCTATGGGATCTCTCCGTCAGATATAGTAACAGAAAATATTCCGTTTCCACTTCACCGGGCGATGACAATCGAGACAGAGTTATCTTATGTTAAAAAAATGCCTAGTGGACAACCGATAAGCTATGGCGGAAGATACACGACCAGTGAAGAGGAATGGATCGGTACATTACCTATAGGATATGCAGATGGTTTGAAGCGGGGACTGACGGGGCAAGATGTATTAATAGGAGGCAAACGTGCACCGATCGTCGGCACAATTTGTATGGATCAATGTATGATTACATTACCTCATGCATTTCCAGAAGGTGAAAAAGTAGTGGTAATCGGTAAACAAGGGGATGAAGAAATCAGGATTGAAGAATGGGCAAACCGACTAGACACCATCCCGTACGAAATAGTCGTAACATTTTCCCCGAGAATCCCAAGAATATATAAATAGCAATAACTGATTTGCATAAAAAAGACGTAGCAATCATCGTGCATTTCGACAAACTAACGAATAAACTTGTGTATCTTGTCATAAGAGTTCAATCCTTGTCTATTATTATGAGAATATAAATGGTAAGATAGACTTGATATAGAAAAAAGGGATGGGTTTGTCGGAGGTGCTCGAGTTGTGTACAGATAAAAATAAAAAAAGAATACTAAGTATACCCTCAACAAAATTACTTCAGCAAAATGAAGATGCGACCTTTAAACGGGGGCAGTTACAAGGTGATTTCGTTTATATGACAACAGCGAGACATATGGAAAATGATGAAGCTTCTCTATTACGGGAAGCCATGATCAGAGGTTATGTTGAAATGTCGCAGATTAACCTCAACATAGCGGCAGAATGTTTATATGCGGAATTTGAAGCCCAGCATACCGTGGAACGTTGCGTCAGCGGAGGTTGAAAAGTTGGCAATTAAACGTGGAGACGTCTTTTTTGCAGATTTGTCGCCTGTAGTCGGTTCGGAACAGGGGGGGACGCGACCAGTACTGATCATTCAGAATGATATCGGTAATCGGTTTAGTCCTACAGTGATCGTAGCAGCGATTACTGCACAAATACAAAAAGCAAAATTGCCGACACATGTCGAAATTACGGCGGCACGACATGGATTCGAGCGGGATTCGGTCATCCTGCTCGAGCAAGTCCGCACAATCGACAAGTCTAGGCTAACAGACAAAATTACGCACTTAGATGATACACTAATGAAACAAGTCGATGAAGCATTGCAAGTTAGCTTCGGACTCATTAAATTTTAGCATACATATTCTAACTACACTTTTTGTAAGCAAATGTGTGATTGCACACTAGGTAAACACTATAGCCAGCAGGCTATAGTGTTTTTGCTATAGTATTTTTAATGAATTTGTTCAAAAAACATGTAGTTCATATGATTTTTCGTTACAATAGAGGTAATTGAAGAAATAGGGAGGAACAAATAGGATGAATGAAGTGATGAGAAAAGCTATATCCGATAATATCGAAACCATTACATCGCGTTGGTTAGAAAAGATGAAAGGCAATTCTGATGAACGGTTTCTTGATTTAATGCCAGCTACAGTAGTGGCGACCACGAGCAGAGAATTCACAGAGTTGATGACATCTAACTTAGCGGATCGTGAGAAAGTTGATGAGGAGCGATTGGACGAGTTCACAGAGAAAATCATTCACTTTGGCTGGTCTATTAAATTTATCAATCGCGCAATCGATACGTTCTCTTCTGTAGTGTATGAGTTGTTCTTTGAAATCGGCGTGTTAACAGAACAAAATCTCCGCAAGGGTGTAAGTATTTTTGCGAACTGGATCAATCCTTTACGTGAAAGTATTATTGAAGAATATTCGGTGAAGTGGGAGCGTACCGATAGTTTACAAAAGATAGCCCTGCAAGAATTATCTGCATCACTTATTCCAGTTTTTGAAAAGATTTCTGTCATGCCGTTAGTCGGCACAATCGATACAGAGCGCGCAAAGCTAATTATGGAAAATTTACTGGAAGGTGTCGTCAAACAACGCGCGGAAGTAGTACTGCTTGATATTACGGGAGTACCGGTTGTAGATACGATGGTTGCACATCACATTATACAAGCAGCCGATGCAGTGCGACTCGTAGGTGCGAAATGTATGTTAGTCGGAATCCGTCCAGAAATTGCACAAACGATCGTTACGCTTGGCATTAATCTGACAGACTTCTCAACGACAAGTACACTGAGACGCGGAATGCAAAAAGCCCTGCAAATGACAGGCCGTATTATTGTGGAGGAGGAATAATAGTATGAAGATGCGCATCCCGATTCTAAAGCTTAAAGAAACATTAATTGTATCGATTCAAGTGGAGTTAGATGACCAAACCGCATTGCAGTTCCAAGAGGATTTATTGAACCAGTTGCATAAGACCTCGGCGCGGGGAGTTGTAATTGACTTGACTCCAATTGATTTCATTGACTCTTTTATTGCTAAAGTGCTTGGCGACGTCATTCATATGACAAGTTTAATGGGCGCGAAAGTAGTCATTACAGGTATCCAACCATCCGTAGCAATCACGTTAATCGAGCTGGGCATACGCTTAGAAAATGTAACAACCGCATTAGATTTAGAGAATGGGCTAGAGAAATTGACTAGAGAATTGGAGGCCTGACCATGGAACACAGGTCTTCTATAGACATAAATACGGAATGGGATATAGTTGCGGCAAGACAGTTAGGTCGTAATGAGGCAAAAAGTACGGGATTTGGAACGGTGGATCAGGCAAGAATCACCACCGCTATTAGTGAGTTAGCCCGAAATATCTACCTTTATGCTGGAAAAGGACGCATTGAGATTCAATCTGTAGCAGTCGGACAGCGTATTGGATTGGTTATTATCGCTTCAGATGAAGGTCCAGGCATAGCAGATTTGCAAAAAGTAATGACGGACGGTTATACGACTTCTGGCGGTCTAGGGGCAGGTATGCCGGGAGTAAAGCGTCTAATGGATGATTTTCGCATTGAAACAGAAGTTGGAGTGGGAACTACGATTACGGCAACGAAATGGTTGCACTAGGAGTTGAGCTACATTGCCACAAGAGGCGGGTAAGCAGTATAAACAAATGCTGGAAAATTATCTGCGCTCTAAAGGAGAGGAAGATCTCTATTTAGGTCAGCAGTTTAGTCGTAGCTTTATAGAGAAAAGCATTGCTCCGGAAGATGTAATTAGCATTCATAAAAACTCTATTGAAGAGTTAATTGAAAATTTACCTCCGGATGTTGGAGTGTCATTTGATTTTTTAATTGAAATGATGATTCATTACGGACTGGCATTAAAAGAACACCAGAGTTTGATACGCAAGCAAGAGTCCATTCAAATGGAGATGGATATTGCTGTGAGAGTACAAAATACGTTATTGCAGACGACGACTCCGGAAGTGATTGGTCTGGACGTCGGCTGGATTTCCAAACCCGCAAAGCAGATGAACGGGGACTATGTGTACTTTTTGAACGAAACACCTAATGAGGTATGTATGGCTGTAGCGGATATTATCGGCAAAGGTATGTCTGCGGCTATGCATATGTCTATGGTGAAGTTTGGTATGGACAGTTTGCGTTATGAAAAAAGAAGCCCTTCAGAAGTTTTGAGTTTCATCAATAAAATGATCGAAAAAAGTATTGCAGATTCTATGTTCATCTCTATGTTCTACGGCAAGTATGACACCGAGACATCAACGTTGCGGTACTCTTCGGCTGGGCATGAACCTGCACTGTTTTACCGAGCAGCTCAACAAGAATTTTCGCTGTTAGAGAGTAAAGGTCTTTTACTCGGTGTGCAAGAACAGGCGAAATACGAAGAGCGTGTAGTGAAGTTGGAAGAAGGTGACTTTATCGCTGTAATGACAGATGGTGTGACTGAAACGAGAACGGAAAAAGGGTTTATGGAAATGGAAATGCTGGAGGAACTGTTGTGCCGAGTAAAGTCAGAGAGTGCACAAACGATGGTTGATTCTTTATTTAATGAACTTTCCAAAATGCAGGATTATCAGTTACATGATGATTTCACCTTAGTTATTTTGAAGAAAACAAATTAAAGGTTTAGCTTTTGGGAGAATGGGTATAAAACAAGAAGTGTGCAAAAAACGGCATACACATTAAAAAGAAATTGATCGGGGTGGCGACATGAATTTACAAGTAGAACAAATAGATAAAGATTTGGTACATAATTTTAAAATTATTGGAGAAATTGATATATATACTGCACCAAAGCTGAAGGAACATTTAGCTAATTTGGAGCAAGCGGAAGGTATGGAAGTTGAACTAGATTTGTCTGAAGTGAATTATATGGACAGTACAGGTCTTGGCGTCTTCGTAGGTTTTTATAAAGAAGTGACAGCTAATAATGGCAGTTTAGTCATAAAAGGGTTGAACAAACGTCTTTACCGCCTATTTGAGATTACCGGATTGAATGAAATTATGCAGATAGAACAGGTAGAAGGTGGCGAAGATGATGCAAGCGTTTGATTATATTGAAGTAAAAGTTCCGGCTAAGCCCCAATACGTGGGTGTTGCACGTCTAGCGATATCAGGTCTTGCGAGTCGAGTTGGTTTTACATATGACGAGATTGAGGATTTAAAGATTGCAGCGAGTGAAGCGGTGACTAATGCAGTGCAACATGCGTATGATGATGGAAAAACAGGCGAAGTTATTTTAGGATGTGCAATTTACGAAGATCGCTTAGAAATCGTCGTAACAGATCATGGACAAAGTTTTAACTTCGAAGAAACAAAAAAGAAAGTCGGTCCTTATCAGGATTGGAATGACGAGTCCCCTTTACGCGAAGGTGGATTAGGACTTTATCTCATGGAGACACTTATGGACGAAGTAAAAGTTGATCATGGGGAGGGTGTCATTGTTTTCATGACCAAATACTTGGGCAGAGAGCGGGGAGAAGGGCATGTCAAATCAACAGTCTTCTCGTGACAATGAAACGAAAAAACAAGTAATTGAATGGATCCATGAATATCAAGTAAATAATGATGAAGAAGCGCAAACAAAGCTAGTCCTCCATTATGAAAGGTTAGTTCATTCGATTGCCCGCAAATATTCTCGCGGTCAATCGCATCACGAAGATATCGTGCAGGCGGGAATGCTTGGTCTGTTGGGAGCGATTCGTCGTTTTGATCCAGAACAAGGGCGGAGTTTTGAAGCGTTCGCCGTCCCGACCATTATTGGGGAGATTAAACGTTTTCTTCGGGATAAAACGTGGGCTGTCCATGTCCCGCGACGTATTAAAGAATTAGGTCCGAAAATCAAAGCTGCTGTAGAGACGTTGACAACAGAGTTTCAACGTTCACCAATGGTCTATGAAATTGCTGAATATCTAGATACTGACGAAGAACTTGTGCTGGAAGCGATGGAAATGGGCAGAAGTTATCAAGCGTTGTCTATCGATCATACACTAGACGCTGATTCAGAAGGCGGTACCATTACGTTGCTGGATATTATTGGAGAAGTGGACGATGGGTTCGAAAAGACTGATCAGCGTATGCTTGTATTGAATGCGTTGAATGTTCTGAGTGAACGTGAAAGACAAATCATTCAATATACATATATTGACCAGATGAGTCAAAAAGATGCTGGAGAATTATTGAACATTTCGCAAATGCATGTGTCCAGATTACAAAGAAAAGCGATAAAAAAACTTCAAGAAGTAATTCTTACGAGCGGTGGTGCGAAACAATGAAAACTTTTGAGAATGAATACGTAGAGGCTTGTATATACCAACAATCGAAAAAGGGAAATAAAGATTCTGGGGATGCATACTACATTCATTCAGAAAAAGAGTATTTCATTTGTGCGATAGCTGATGGCTTAGGCAGTGGGTCACTTGCGATGGAATCCGCGGAAGTGATCCCGAAAGTGCTGAAAGAGTATCATCATGAATCACCTGACGATTTGTTGTTGCGTTGCAATCAGCAGATGTTCCACAAACGTGGCGCGGCAGTCGGTATTGTAAAAGTTTATTATGCACAACAAACTTTGGAATATAGTTGTGTCGGCAATATCCGTCTATATATCCTACAGTCAAATGGTCAGATGATTTATCCGTTGCCGGTCATGGGTTATTTGTCTGGACGTCCGCAATCGCTTCGGACACAGCGCTATCCCTACAATAAAAATGACCGATTTTTCCTTCATTCGGATGGAGTGAATTTGCGTAGTCCGAAAAAGTATTTGCAAGAAAACTCCACACCTTATCAATTATACAAGAAAGTCGAAAGTACAATAGCTGATCATGATGACGCTACGTTTATAGCGGCTAACCTGCTTCATTAAATAGGAGGCGGGTTTTTTTGCGTCTAAAAATAGAGGGATTAGAAAGGAAAGCATATTCGGTATATGTTATTATGTGGAAAGAAGAAAGGGTGGTTGAATTGTCGAAAGGTCTTATGGAAGCAACTGCGAGCAGAGTGGGAATTGGCACACGTCAAACCGCGAGCGTAATCGAACTTTTAGAAGAAGGCAACACAGTACCTTTTATAGCCCGCTATCGTAAGGAAGCAACGGGGTCATTAGATGAAGTGCAGATTAAAGAAATTGAAGATGCCTATCATTACGTAAAAGCACTGGAACAGCGGAAAGAAGAAGTGCTTCGTTTAATAGAAGAGCAAGGGAAATTGAATGATTCACTGAAAGCTGAAATTGAGCGTGCAACCGTATTGCAAAGAATTGAAGATTTGTATAGACCGTATAAACAAAAACGCCGGACGAAAGCGATGATTGCCATTGAGAATGGTTTAGAACCGTTGGCCGATCAATTGATGGCACAAACATCTGCATCCATCGAGACAGCTGCTCAGGCGTATATAAATTCCGAAAAAGAAGTGAATACGGTAGAGGATGCAATAGAAGGTGCGAAGTTCATCATTGCGGAACGCGTATCTGAAGATGCCTCGACACGTGAAAAAATCCGTAAAGTTACATGGTCTTCAGGTAAATTAACAGCTACATTAAAAAAAGACGCAGAAGACGATCGCAAAGTGTTTGAAAACTACTATGATTATGAAGAACCGTTAAATAAAATAGTACCTCACCGCGTACTGGCAATTAATCGCGGGGAAAAAGAAGATGTATTACGTGTAGGTGTCAGCTTTCCGACTGAACGCATAGTTGGTGATTTAGAAAGAAGCTACCTGAAACATCACGTAACTCCAGCTGCGAGCTATATACGGGAAGCGTTAGAAGATTCCTTCAAGCGACTGATTGCCCCGTCTATTGAAAGGGAAGTACGTACAGCTTTAACTGAAAAAGCGGAGACGCAGGCAATTCACGTATTTTCCGAAAATCTGAGGAGCCTTCTCTTGCAACCACCGTTGAAGGGCAGAACGGTTCTCGGGGTAGACCCAGCTTTCCGCACAGGTTGCAAGTTGGCGGTAGTGGATGAAACGGGGAAGCTTCATGATATATCCGTAATATATCCACACCCACCGAAGCCACAAAAAGAGGCATCAAAACAAGTGATCTTAGATTTATTGAAGAAGTATCCGATTTCGATTATTGCGATCGGTAACGGAACTGCTTCCAGGGAAACAGAAAAATTCATTGTGGACCTGATTAAAGAAGCGCCGGAACCTGTGTCTTACGTCATTGTCAACGAAGCGGGGGCCAGCGTGTATTCTGCCTCACCGCAAGCGAGAGAAGAATTCCCGGATTTACAAGTTGAACAGCGAAGTGCTGTCTCCATCGCTCGCCGTTTGCAAGACCCGCTTTCCGAACTCGTCAAAATCGATCCGGAATCTATAGGTGTCGGTCAATACCAGCACGATGTAGCGAAGAAAAATCTGACAGAGTCTTTATCGTTTGTCGTTGAAACTGCAGTGAACCGGGTGGGTGTTAACGTAAACACAGCTTCTTCTTCTCTTTTGCAATATGTTTCAGGACTATCCAAAACAGTTGCAGAAAATATTGTCAAAGCAAGAGAAGAGGCAGGAATGTTTACTAAGCGAACAGATTTGAAGAAAGTTCCGAGACTGGGGGCGAAGACGTATGAACAAGCAATCGGCTTTCTGCGTATACCTGAATCTAAAGAACGTTTTGATTCAACCGGAATTCACCCAGAAAGTTATAAAGTTGCGGAGTTACTATTACAAGAACTAGGAATACAAAAATCTCAGCTCGGTACACCAGAAGCGACGGACGTTCTTGAAAAAGTAGACACTGCGAAATTAGCTGCACAACTAGATGTAGGAGAAATAACGTTGCAAGACATTATTCAAACGTTGCAACGCCCGAATAGAGACCCGCGAGATGACTACCCTCAGCCGTTGTTGAAAGCAGACGTACTTGATATTAAAGACGTACATGAAGGAATGGAATTGCAGGGCACTGTTCGTAATGTCGTTGATTTTGGAGCATTCGTTGATATCGGTGTTTCAGAAGATGGATTAGTGCATATTTCAAAACTGAAAAAAGGATTCGTTAAACATCCTCTAGATGTAGTAGCTTCAGGCGACATAGTCACCGTGTGGATCGATTCAGTAGATCGTCAAAAAGGCCGAATAGCATTAACTATGTTGCCGCCGAAAAAATAATGGAAAACAAAGAATTACAGCTACTCGTCGAACGTATATCAAGAGATGTTTTTCATAAACCATTTGTGCATCAAGCGATATTCAATAAAAGACTGCGTACAACAGGCGGTCGATATATGCTTACTAATCATTTTATCGAAATTAACCCGCTCGTCATACAACTTCATGACGAGCAAGAATTGATTGGAATTATTAAACATGAGTTCGGCCATTACCATCTTCATATAGAAGGAAAAGGATATAAACATGGAGACGATGATTTTAAACAGTTATTGCAAAACACCAATTCTCCGCGTCATTGTAAGCCGCTTGCTGAACGGTCAATGAAAAATTCAGTCTTACATATTTATCGTTGTAAGAGTTGCGATTTTGAATATCCAAGACGTAGAAGAATGGATTGTCGAAAATTTCGTTGCGGAAAGTGTTCTGGAGAGATTTATAAAGTT